>JAGWUY010000010.1 GCA_028868255.1 Alphaproteobacteria bacterium
AATGCGCCGCCCTTTGGTATGTTGCAAAAACATGTGAACGGACTGCTCTAACCAAAGTGAAATGGTACCGTCCGTAAACAGGCCTGCAGATTCGCCGTGCCCTGAATAGTCGAAGCGCAAACATTGCCGTCTGGTTGACCGGGCGAGGCTGGCAAGGCTTTCGGCCTTGGAGCCGCGCATGTCGGATTTAAAACCACCCAGCCAGAAAAACCCGGTGGGCCCCCATTCATCGCGCCCGCCATCGCGCAAATAAGCCAGACGCGGGCCATCCAGATCATCATCAAATTCCAAACCCGCCATGATTGAAGACCTCGCAATTCAATGACTATACGCGCCTAGGCATGATCTGCTAAGAGGTGGCCGCCGGATTCGCAAGAACTGACTGATCCGGCGCCCAACAACCAGGAGACAAACCACCCTTGAGCATACCTCCACGCAAGCCGGCCCCGATCCGCAGCGCCACCCCGGCCCCCAAAGAAGAAGCCCACCGCATCAATCACCGAATTGAAAGCCGCGAAGTGCGTCTGATCGATGCTGAAGGCAATAATGTGGGCGTTGTTCCCACCCGCCAAGCCATCATTATGGCCGAAGAAGCAGAACTGGATCTGGTTGAGATTTCACCTGATGCCAAGCCGCCCGTGGCCAAAATTCTCGACTATGGCAAATTCAAGTTCCAGGAACAGAAGAAAGCCAATGAAGCGCGCAAAAAACAGCGCGTGATTGAAATCAAGGAATTGAAGCTGCGCCCCATGATCGACGATCATGACTATGAGGTGAAGCTGAAAGCCGCCAAACGTTTCTTTGACGAGGGTGATAAGGTAAAAGTGACGCTGCGCTTCAAGGGCCGTGAAATGGACCACCAAGAATTGGGCCACAAGCTTTTGGCGCGGGTCAAAGCCGACACATTGGATTTTGCCAAGGTTGAAATGGAGCCACGCTTTGAAGGCCGCCAGATCATTATGATTCTGGCCCCCAAGGCAGCCAAATAATTTTAGAGGCGGGCTGCAGGACGACAAGCCCGCCTTTTTGTTCGGCGTGCCATAATTTTGCTCAGATTATCTGGTTAAAATCCTTTGATAGGAAAAATAATCAAGATGGTTTTTAGAGCTTGGGTCGTAATTTTGATGGTGTTTTTGGGTTTTCCCCAAATGGCCCAGGCGGAGATCCTGACATCTTCCAATGTGCAGATCGCCTGGAAAGTGGTGAACCGTTTTCGGTTGTTCCGTGACCCCAGTATTTTTGTGCAGCAAGAACAGGCTTGGCGCGAATATGGCCGCCACATGGATGCCCGCAGTGGCAACAGCGAAGATAATGCCCTGCTCTACTACAACAGCTCGGTTTTGGGCACAGAGCACATGCTCAACGATCGCCGCATTCCTTTCACCAAAATTCTGCGTACAAAATTCGATTGGCGCGGCTGGGCGGCGGGAGCAGTGAATGGCACTTGCTGGAATGAAAAGCAGCGCCGCCATACGGCATGCGGTGATATTGAAAACTACCTGAACCCAACTTCACACCAGATTCAAATTCAGCTGAAGCCAATGACCAGCAATGTGCTGATTGCAGAATCAAATTGCTTTTGGCGTGTGGGTGTTGCCCCGGAAATCAAAGCGCCTTGTGATCAGACAGTAACAGCTGACCTGCCCTATCCGGGAGGGGCGACAATTTCTGTCAATGCAGAGGGCGAACGCCCGATCAGCATTGATGCCAAAGTGAAAGATGTTTTGATTTTGGGTTTTGGTGATAGTTTTGCATCGGGAGAAGGCAACCCCGATATTCCGGTACAGCTTGATGAAGTGCGCCGAACCCAGAACATGTATCCCGCACGCACCAACTCAGATATTTCGGGTTCGGCAACTTGGCTGGATCAATTATGCCACCGTTCACTCTATAGCTACCAGTTGCGTGCAGCGTTGCAAATTGGTCTTGAAAACCCGCATGGATCTGTAACTTTCATGGGCTACTCATGTTCTGGCGCGTCGATTGACAAAGGCATTTTAGGGCCACAGAGCTATGTGGAATATGTGAGCGATGTGGATGCCAAGGGTAACGAGACAACGGCCCGACCAGTTACTGGTTCAAAGCGCGACTCACAGCTTTATTGGGCATTGCGGGAATTGTGCAAGGTTGACCCTGTGAAAAATGGCGCGAACTGGCAATGCCCCAACCAGCAATTTCGCCGTACGGTTGATCTGGTGTTTTTATCGGTGGGTGGCAATGACGTGGGCTTTGGCAATTTGGTGGCCTGGACAACATTACGCGATGGCGCGTCGTCCGTTCTTGCCAAATTTTTTGGCGCAACTGTTTCGGCAAATCAATTCAGTGCCAATGTCAAAGAAAATCTAGGCCCCGCTTATGCGCGTCTGGCACAAGCGCTAGAGGCCAGCATTCCACTCAAAACCGGCGATGTGCCTTATGATGCCTCGCATGTGATCTTGACGGCGTATCCTGATATTTTGGCAGATGAAACAGGGCGCATTTGTGCGGGCGTTGATGGCAGTGGCAAACCTGAGGATGCCTACCCGGCCAATCAATCACTGGATCGTTTTTCATCCTGGTTGGTTGTCTCCCAAGACAAGCTGTCCGCAGCCCATGCTCAGCTTGATGTGTTGCAACGCCGCATGGGTCAACTGGCTGAAGCTAATGGTTGGACCTATGCGGGCCGCGCCTATGGCGATGACCCCTTCAGGGGCCACGGTTTTTGCGCCCAGCGTCAAACCCATCTGGATGATCCCGCCGAGCAATTGATGATTCCCTGTTGGGGCAAAGCGGCAAGGCCCACACTGACATGCCAGTCTGGCATTTTTGGCCAAGGTACAGGCTGGCGGCCTTATGATCCGGCAACCGAAAACTATCCCTACGCGCTGCGCCAGCGCTGGGTGCGCAGCTTCAACGACGCGGTGATGATCCTGAACCAAAAAGTTGTTGACCGCTTTGGCCAGATTGATGAACGCGCCTCGCAGGCGGCATTTTCAGAAACGACGGGTGCCATGCACCCGTCAGCAGAAGGCCACGCCTCAATGGCCGATGCCATGCTGATGGATATTCGCCCCGAAGTGGCCAAACTGTTCGCCGAATAGGACTGGCCTCTGGACACACAAAAACGGCCAATGGTGGGATAGACACCATTGGCCGCCCAAACTGGGAACAGAGCGCCCCCGGCGAAATATTCCCAGCCTTGTCAGCGCATGGTTTACAATTGGATATGTTGCGAAGCCGAAACATATCCTGCTGGGGGAGCCTGCAAACCAAACGCTGAGCAAGTTATGGCGGACTGCTATGAGCATTTGCTGTTTTTGTCAATCTAAGTAGACAATAAAAGGCGCATAGACGCTTGCATTTTACGCATGGCCCGTTCATATCGTCAATCATGGTTGATAAACATGACACGGGGCCATCAGCGGCCAATTTGCGCACTTTGGTGTATCACTTAAGTTTGGCGATTGATGAAAACATTCAGGCCTTACGCAAGGGCACAATTTATGAAAACGCCCGCAGCTCTGATGGCCGGGTATTTGTGACAGCGGCCCGCAACCCTCGTTCTATTTCAGACATCGCGCGTGAGTTGCAGATCACCAGACAGGCAGCGCAAATGTCGGTGCAGCGCCTGGTCAAGTTGGGTTTGGTCGAGTTGAAAAATGCACCCGGCAACAGCCGCGACAAGCAAGTGATTGTGACCCCGCGCGGCCAACTGGCGCGCAAAACGGCTGCCCGTCAGATTCAACACATCGAAGATAAATTTGCCCAAGTCATTGGCCGCGACGAGTTAGAGCGGCTGCGGGGGAACATGGTGCGCATTGTAGATTGGCTGCGCGAAAACCCCAACCTTGGCTTGATTGATCCTGAGTTCCGCCAATTTTAAGCGACCGGGGTAAAATCAGCCTCGTCAGCATCATTCATCAAACTGCGAATGGTCTCAAAGGCCTGGCGCACGCGAAAGCCTGGTGCAACCGCGCCAAAGCAAATGCGAATGTGGCGGGGCGCACTATGCGGCGTGAGTTCAAACAGCCCACCGGATGAAACGCGGATATTATGGGCCAGCAGAGTTGAGGCAAAACGGACACCTGTCCACTGCGGTGGCAATTCCAGCCACGCATAAGGGGCACCCGGCTCACACCGATAGCTGGCCCCGCGAAAAACCTCAACAAAAGCAGCTCGCAGGCTGGCAAACTCATTGCGCGTGCGCGAGAGAATTTGCGAGGCCGCATCGCTTTCAATCCAATAGCGGGCCACTTCGCCCGCCAATGACACTGGCCGAGAGGGCATGGTGCGCACATAGCCGCGCAAGGTGCGGTCTTGACCGCGCGGAGTCACCACAAAGCCGATGCGCAGGCCGGGCGCTAAAGTTTTGGATAAGCTAGTGATGTGGTAGGTGCGTTCAGGTGCCAAGCTATAGAGGGTAGGTGGCTGCACCCGTGCGTCCAGCAGCCGGAAAATATCATCCTCGATTATTGTAATGTCAAACCTGCGGGCAATGGCGACAATATGCTCACGCCGCGCCATGCTCATGGTACTGGTAGTCGGGTTTTGTAAAGTGGGAACCACATATACACAGCGAGAAACTTTGCTGCGCGCCGCATGCTCAAAGGATGAGGGGGTCAGCCCCTCATGGTCCATCTCCAGTGGATGGATATTCAACTTGGCGTTTTTGAAAGTCGATTTGAGCAAGGAATAATTGATATTTTCGGCCATGACAGCCTCACCCGGTTCACACAAGGCCCCCAAAGTTGTGACAAGGCCGAGAAAGGCCCCGCTGGTTACAAAAATATTGGACTCTGGCGTTTCAATTCCGGACCGCAGCAACCATTTTGCCGCCATGGCCTTGTGTTGGGGCAAGCCCTCAACGGGTGCATAATCCAACAGTTCAAGCTTGCGCGGATCGCGCATGACAGATTGCAGCGCCAATTCAAACTCACCTGCCGTGACCACAGGCGGAGGGATGGCATGGGTAAGGTCAACCAATCCGTCACCCGAAATAGATTGCAGCGCGGCCACCTTCTGGTCGGCCTTGATGTAGGAGCCGCGCCCCACTTCGCCCGCCAAAAGGCCGCGCAATTCCGCCTCCTTATAGGCGCGGGTGACTGTGCCCAACGTGACACCCAGTTTCCAGGCCAGATCACGCTGCGGTGGCAGGCGATCACCCTTGCCCAAGGCCCCAGCCGCAACATCAGCACTGATGGCATCGGCAATGGCCAAATAAAGCGGTTTTGTTCGGTCAAGCGTGGGAACCCAAATTGTCATAGGTACAATATTTCGATTGTGTGAATTATTACAAGTATTGTATCGCTGAAAAGTCAAAAATCAAGTGATTTTACGAGATAAATGCATAGTAACAATAGATACAATCGATTAAGGGGGTCGACATGCGCGACTATTGCCTCCAAGAGGCCCAGTCACGAGCAGCCTATGGCCGCCTGAGTTTGGCTGTGCGGATGTGGCGCAATTGGCATATGCGCAAATCCTTGACGCAACTCCTGCGACTGGCAGATGAACAGCCTTATGATATGGGTTTGCCGCGAGCGCTGCTTGTGCATCTGATCGCTCAGCCATTGACAATAGATTTAGCTTGGAATGATGAGCGCGCCCGCATTTTGGAAGCGCGTTATGGGCCTCAGCAGCCGAACTTGCCTCTCAAGGATGGGCGCTTGGCAGACAGCCAACAGCAAATCTCTTTAATGCCGATTTCAAAGTTTGGTCGATATTGTTGAATTTGACGATGAGGGGCGGCCTCTTCAGTGGCACGGCAACGAGCAGGCAAATGGCTGTGGCCCCTGCAATCAAACCTTATTCAACAGCGGTTGCCCCGCGCTCAACCCAAAGCAAATTCCGAATTGAAGCCATATCTCTAAGGCCCTTGCTGCCCACAAATTCTTCGCTTGGAAGTAGGGAGCACCACTTCAAGAGGCGGAAACTTTTGCAAACACCAGCAATCCGAAACGACACAATCCGTATCTGTCTTTTCAAGTGGTTACAGTTGGTATAATCTTTGTTGCAGTGCGAGGCGGCGTGCTTCGGTTGTTGCCGCCTCGCAAAGTCGTCTCTTCGGCTTATTTCAAAGCCGCGCCAATATTGTTGAATTTCTTGGTCAAGGCATTGGTGATATAAGGCATGGCAGTGAGCAAGCAGGCCGCCATGGCCGCAGCAATCAAGCCATATTCAATAGCTGTGGCACCGGATTGGTCGTTCAAAAATGTCTTCATATTACTAACCTCATTGTTTTTTCTGTTCAGCCTCGCCGCGCCCCCGCTGCCCGTCGGTAGGAATGATCCTCAACTAAACTGCGCATTCTAACAAAACTTTAATGCAAGGGGCCAACATAACAAACTGGAAAGGTTCTGGCGCAGTTGGTTCACAAACTGTGAATGCTGGTTTCCCGCTGCGGAGGCTTGCCTTTCGCCCGAAACTCTGCTTAATCCCGCGCAACTTCACGTCAAAACTGAGGTTTCATGCGTCGCCTGGCCTGTAAAGGGCATGCCATGGCGGCTCCATTCAACGCTTTATATAGGACAAGCAAAATGCCCAAAATGAAGACCAAATCTGCGGCCAAGAAGCGCTTTCGCTTCACAGCCTCAGGCAAAGTGATCGCCGGTGCTGCTGGCAAGCGCCACGGCATGATCAAGCGCACCAACAAGACCATCCGCAACCAACGTGGCAGCATGATTTTGGCGGCAGGCGACGAACGCTTGGTCAAGATCCACATGCCATATGCGGCCAAGCGCTAAGGGAGGCTGATCCATGTCACGTTCAAAAGGTGGCGTCGTCGCACGCCGTTCCCACAAAAAAGTCATCAAGGCCGCCAAGGGCTATTTCAACCGCCGCAAGAACATTTTCCGCGTTGCCGTTCAGGCCGTGGAAAAGGCCGGTCAATATGCCTACCGCGATCGCCGCCGCCGCAAGCGCAATTTCCGCGCCTTGTGGATTCAACGCATCAACGCTGCAGCGCGTGAATTGGGCCTGACTTACGGCCGATTTATCTATGGCCTGGACAAGGCCGGGATCACCGTGGACCGCAAGGTTCTCAGCGATCTTGCTGTGCATGATGCAGCTGCGTTTGCAGTTCTCGTGGAAAAGGCAAAGGCTGCTCAAAAAGCGGCTTGAGTTCTAAATCAGCAATCGGATTCTTGACCGGGCAGTTGTGACGTTTAAAGCGTTGTGGTGCCCGGTTTTGTTTTGAGGATTCGCCAAGTGCAACATGCAAGTCATTTCACCCTTCCCCCGTTGGGGGAAGGTGCCCGAAGGGCGGATGAGGGTCTTTCGGCGATGCCATTGTCAAACATTTTCCTCGCGGCAAGTCCCTCATCCGGCCTGTCGGCCACCTTCTCCCAACGGGAGAAGGGCGATCGTTACGGAGTTATGCAATGAGCGACCTGACCAGCTTAGAAACTGAAATCCTAGCCCAAGTTGCCAGCGCCGCCGATGAAGCTGGCCTTGAGGCCATTCGCGTGTCTGCCCTCGGCAAGAAGGGCGCGATCTCGGAACGTATGGCGGGCCTTGGCAAGATGGCCCCCGATGAGCGCAAGGCGGCGGGTGCTGCGCTGAATGTGCTGAAAGACAAAGTCACGGAAGCGTTAGGCGCAAAGAAATCGGCTTTTGCGGAGGCCGCCCTCGAAGCCCGCCTTACATCAGAAAAAATTGATGTCACCTTGCCCGTGCGTCCGCAATCCCAAGGCACCATTCACCCCGTCTCCCAAGTGTGGGAAGAAGTGGTGCAGATATTTGGCGATCTCGGTTTTAGCGTGGCCGAAGGCCCGCACATTGAAGATGACTTCCACAATTTCGACGCGCTCAACATGCCCCCTGATCACCCGGCCAGACAGGAGCATGACACCTTCTATTTCAATGAAAAGCCCGATGGCAGCCGCATGGTTTTGCGCACCCACACAAGCCCTGTGCAAATCCGCACCATGCTGAGCCAAAAGCCACCGATCCGCATCATCGCGCCGGGCCGCACGTTTCGGTCTGACTCGGATATGACGCACACGCCGATGTTCAATCAGGTGGAAGCGCTGGTGATTGATGAGACCACACATATGGGCAATCTCAAATGGATCTTGCAGGAATTCTGCAAGGCCTTTTTTGAGGTGGATGATGTGAAGATGCGCTTCCGCGCCTCGCATTTCCCCTTCACCGAGCCATCAATGGAAGTCGATATCAATTATGCGCGCGAAGGCGGACAATTGAAAATCGGGCAGGGTGACAAGTGGCTGGAGATTTTAGGCAGCGGCATGGTGCACCCCAATGTAATCCGCGCCGGTGGGCTTGACCCCGATAAATATCAGGGCTTTGCCTTCGGCATGGGCATCGACCGCATCGCCATGCTGAAATACGGCATCCCCGATTTGCGCGCGTTTTTTGAAAGTGATCTCAGATGGCTGAGGCATTACGGCTTCCGCAGCCTGCAAGTGCCAACACTGGCGGGGGGATTGTCATAATGTCCTCGCTGACTTCAACCTTCTCCCCTCGCGGGAGAAGGTGGCGCGCAGCGCGGGATGAGGGGGCGGTTCAACGCGTTCCTAACTTCATCACCCAGATCAACCATACCCCTCATCCGCCCTTTGGGCACCTTCTCCCGCAAGGGGAGAAGGCTAAGGTAACGACACCATGAAATTCACCCTCTCTTGGCTCAAAGAACATCTCGACACCACCGCTTCGCTTGAGCAAATTTGCGAAGGGCTGATTGGCGTGGGGTTGGAAGTGGAAGAAGTGTCCGACCCTGGCAAGGAACTCGCCGCCTTCACCGTGGCCTATGTGCTGGAAGCGGAAAAACACCCCAATGCGGACAAGCTGCGCCTGTGCAAGGTGGAAACGACGGACGGTGTGAAGCAAGTCGTCTGCGGCGCGCCCAATGCGCGTGCAGGCATCAGGGCGATCATCGCATTGCCGGGTGTCACCATCCCCGTGAACGGCATGGTGTTTGCGCCAGCAAATATTCGTGGCCAAGAATCCCAAGCCATGATGTGCTCCGAGCGGGAGTTGAAACTCTCGGAAGAACATGATGGCATCATTGAAGTGCAGGGCGATTGGCCCGTGGGCACGCCTGCCGTGAAGGCACTCGGTCTCGATGATCCGATGATATACATCAAGGTGACAGCCAACCGCCCTGATGCTTTGGGCATTCGCGGTCTCGCGCGCGATTTGGCGGCCAAGGGTTTGGGCACATTGAAGCCGCTTGATACATCCTCCGTGCACGGAACATGTAAATCCCCCATTGGCGTTTCGATTGACCCCAAATCATCCTGCGCTCTGTTTGTGGGCCGCTATTTCAAGGGCGTGAAAAATGGCCGATCGCCCGCATGGTTGCAGAAGCGCCTGAAGTCGATTGGCCTGCGCCCGATTTCAACGCTGGTTGATATCACCAACTATATCACCTTCACCTATGGCCGCCCTTTGCATGTGTTTGATGCTGATAAGGTGCATGGCAACATCGGCGCTCGCCTCGCCAAGACTGGCGAAACCATCGCCGCACTCGACAACAAGACTTACACGCTGACCGATCAAATGACGGTGATTGCTGATGCGCAAAACGCTGAAGCCATTGCCGGCATCATCGGCGGGGAACCATCGAGCTGCCTTGAGTCCACCACCAATGTGTTTCTGGAATCGGCCTGGTTTGACCCGCAAGCCACGGCCGCCACAGGCCGCAAACTGGGCATCATCTCGGACGCACGCTATCGCTTCGAGCGCGGGGTTGACCCGGCCTTCACGCAAACGGGCGCTGAGATTGCTTCACGCATGATTTTAGAACTCTGCGGAGGTGAAGCCTCGGAACTGGTGATTGCGGGAGATGTACCCAACACCGCACGGTCATACACCTTACGCAAGACGCGTGTGAAAGCGCTGGGCGGTGTTGATGTTCCGTGGACGGATCAATTGCGCATTCTGCGCGATTTGGGATTTGATGTCTCAGATGATGGCGTGGCCGGACTTGAAGGGGGCGCAACTTGCGCCGTGCCAAGCTGGCGCCCCGATGTGAAGGGTGAGGCTGATCTGGTGGAAGAAATCTGCCGCATCTATGGCCTCGAAAATATCCCCAACGCGCCGATGTCGCGACCGCATGATATTGCGCGGCCTGTGCTGAACAGCTTGCAAAAAAGTATGCTGGCGGCGCGGCGCACCTTGGCCACACGCGGCTTCAATGAAGCGGTGACATGGGCGTTTCTGCCCGAAGCCCATGCCAAGCTTTTTGGCGGCGGCCAGCCGGAATTGAAATTGGGCAATCCGATTTCATCTGAACTCTCGGACATGCGGCCATCATTGTTGCCGAATTTAATTGCGGCGGCGGGCCGCAATGTGGCGCGTGGTTTTGCCGATTTGACGTTGGCCGAAGTGGGCCATGCCTATGCGGGCGATAGGCTCACCGATGAAACCCTTCGTGCCGCTGGTGTCAGGCGTGGGAGCGCCGTTTCGCGCAATGTGCAAGGTGGCAAACGAGATGTGGATGCCTTTGATGTGAAGGCCGATGTGCTCGCCGTCATTGAAGCCTGTGGTTTGGCCGCAAACACGTTGCAAATTGTGTCAGGCGCACCCGCATGGTTCCACCCTGGCCGTTCCGGCACGGTGCAAATGGGACCACAAAACAAGCTGGCCTTTTTTGGCGAAATTCACCCGCGTGTGCTCGCCGCCATGGATGTGAAGGGACCACTGGTGGCCTTTGAAATTATCCTCAATGCGCTGCCTGCATCCAAAGCCAAATCCAACGCGCGTGCCGCACTCACGATTTCTGATCTGATGCCCGTGTCGCGCGATTTTGCTTTTGTGGTGGACAATAAGGTGCAGGCGGCGGAACTTCTGAAAGCCGTGAAAGGCGTCGATAAGGTTTTGATTTCTGACGCAGCGGTGTTTGATGTGTATCAACTCGAAGGCGACAAAAAATCGCTAGCAGTGGAGGTGACATTGCAGCCGCGCGAGAAAACCCTCACCGATGCCGAAATTGAGGCATTATCAGCCAAGATCGTGGCCACCGCGGGCAAGGCCGTGGGGGCAGTGCTGCGGGGGTAATGTGGAAGAAAAGCGGCTCGCTGTTTACATTCTGGCAAGCCGTAAATTTGTTGCACTTTACGTCGGAGTAACATCAGCACTTTGGAACAGAGTTGCGGTCCACAAACAGGCTGAAGTGGCGGGCTTCACCAAGGATTACCACGTGCATCGGTTGGTTTGGTATGAGCACCATCACGCGATGGAAAATGCAATCAAGCGCGAGAAGCAGTTGAAGAAGTGGAATAGGGCTTGGAAGATCCGGATTATTGAAGAACTGAATCCTGATTGGAGAGACTTGTACGAAGAAATTGATTATGATGGAACTCTTGTCGATTTTGTTTAGTTCGTTTTCAATCGTCATCCCCGCGAATGCGGGGATCTCCGTTTGGCATCGAATGCGGCATGCAATTTGGAAAACAGAGATTCCCGCCTTCGCGGGAATGACGAAAATGGTGGTAAAATTGTGATGATGAAACCAACCCTTGCGGCCCTCAAAAACCTGAAAGCCCATCAGAAATCCACCAAGCTGAACTTGCGCAAAGCTTTTGCGTCGGATGCATCGCGCTTTGAAAAATTCTCGGCAACCCACGATGATCTGCTGCTGGATTATTCCAAATGCGCAGTCACCCCCAAAACCATGCAGCTTCTGCAGGCCCTTGCCAAAGCCGCGAAGGTGGAAGCCGCGCGTGATGCCATGATGCGCGGCGATGTGATCAACACCACGGAGCACCGGGCCGTGTTGCACACTGCCCTGCGCCGCCCAAAGACCGAAATGGTTTTTGTGGATGGTCACAACGTGGTGCATGATGTGCATGACGTGCTGGAAGCGATGTCGAAATTTGCCTCAGAGATCCGCAAGAGCAACATTACTGATGTGGTGAATATCGGCATTGGCGGATCAGACCTTGGCCCGGCAATGGTCACGTTGGCGCTTGCCCCTTATCACGATGGGCCGCAGCTGCATTATGTGTCGAATGTCGATGGCGCCCATATTGCTGACACGCTGAAAAATCTAAACCCGGAAACCACGCTGTTCTTGGTTGCATCGAAAACCTTCACCACCATCGAAACCATGACCAATGCCCGCACCGCGCGGGCTTGGATTGCAGAAAAGTTGGGCGAAGCAGCGGTGGGCCACCACTTTGCGGCGATCTCCACTGCCATTGATAAAGTGAAAGCCTTTGGCATTGCAGAAAATCGCATTTTCGGATTTTGGGATTGGGTGGGCGGGCGCTATTCGATCTGGTCAGCCATTGGCTTGCCGGTGATGATGGCGATTGGCCCCCATGCCTTCATGCAATTCCTGCGCGGTGGCCACGCCATGGACCAGCATTTTGTGAATGCCAAGCCCACCGAAAACCTGCCGCTGCTGATGGGCCTGCTGGGTGTGTGGCACCGCAATGTTTCAGGCTTCGCCAGCCGCGCCATTATTCCCTATGACCAACGTCTGTCGCGTTTTGCTGCCTATCTGCAACAGCTGGATATGGAATCCAATGGCAAGCGCGTGGGACGAGATGGCAAGCCGCTGAAAGCAGCCGCCGGCCCAATTGTGTGGGGCGAGCCCGGCACCAATGGCCAGCACGCCTTTTTTCAGTTGCTGCATCAGGGCACAGATGTGATCCCCGTAGAGTTTTTGATCGCCGCCCTGCCGCATGAGGCCGGCATGGGCCTGCACCACACGCTCTTGGTATCCAACTGCCTGGCACAAAGCCAGGCCTTGATGAAGGGCCGCACCTTGAAAGAGGCCGAAGCGCAGTTGCTGGCCTCTGGCAAATCCAAGGCTGATGCCAAGGCACTGGCCCCGCATAAAGTATTTGCGGGCAACCGCCCGTCGCTCACCTTGGCCTATCAAAAGCTTGATCCTTACACACTGGGCCGCCTGATTGCGCTTTATGAACACCGCGTGTTTGTGGAAGGCGTGATCTGGGGCATCAACAGCTTTGACCAATGGGGTGTAGAACTGGGCAAGGAACTGGCCACAGGATTGCAGCCAGCGGTAGAGGGCCAGAAGGTTACAGGTCTGGATGCCTCAACATTGGGGTTGCTGGGACATTTGCAAGGCTTGCGGTAAAAGCCCTTCGAGGCAAGGCCAAGGGGCCTTGCACCTCAGGGTGAGGATTTCTCTGCTCTCTCCCGCTTTGCGGGCGAGGACGTAGTGCTTGACCTCTAGGCCCTGCAATGCCAAACAGCGCCGCAAATGACTGAAACATCACAAATCCGCAATTTTTCCATCATTGCCCATATTGACCATGGCAAATCCACACTGGCTGACCGGCTGATCCAACTCACTGGCGCAGTCTCAGACCGTGAGATGCAGGACCAGATTTTGGACTCGATGGATTTGGAGCGTGAGCGTGGCATCACCATCAAGGCCAACACCGTGCGCCTCGATTACAAGGCCAAAGATGGCAAGATGTATGTGCTGAATCTGATCGACACGCCTGGCCATGTGGACTTTGCCTATGAAGTCTCACGCTCGCTGGCGGCCTGCGAAGGCTCGTTGCTGGTGGTGGATGCAAGCCAAGGTGTTGAAGCGCAAACGCTGGCCAATGTGTATCAGGCCATCAACAACAATCACGAAATTATTCCCGTGCTCAACAAGGTGGATTTGCCAGCCGCTGAGCCTGAGCGCATTCAACAGCAGATCGAAGATGTGATCGGCATTGATGC
The DNA here is from genome assembly GCA_028868255.1 of Alphaproteobacteria bacterium. Taxonomy (GTDB): domain Bacteria; phylum Pseudomonadota; class Alphaproteobacteria; order Rhizobiales; family Aestuariivirgaceae; genus Aestuariivirga. The sequence goes on from JAGWUY010000010.1 coordinate 13,648, forward strand.
TTCGGATGCGGTGATGATTTCCGCCAAAACCGGCCTTGGTGTGCCTGATGTGCTGGAAGCCATTGTGAACCGCCTGCCCGCCCCCAAGGGCGACCGTTCCAAGCCACTGAAGGCCCTGCTGGTTGATAGCTGGTATGACTCCTATCTTGGCGTGGTGGTGTTGCTGCGCGTGATTGATGGTGAAATCAAAAAAGGCATGCGCGTTAAAATGATGGGCACTGGTGGCTCCTATCAGATTGAACGCGTGGGCGTTTCGCGCCCGAAGAAAGAAATCGTGGCCAGCTTGGGGCCGGGCGAGATTGGCTTCTTCACCGCAGCGATCAAGGAAGTGGCAGATACGCGCGTGGGTGACACGATCACCGACGAGCGCAATCCGGCGGCAGAAGCACTGCCTGATTTTATGGAAGCGCAATCGGTGGTGTTTGCAGGCTTCTTCCCGGTTGATGCCGCGAAGTTTGATGATCTGCGTGAGGCCATGGGGCGCTTGCGTTTGAACGACGCGTCGTTTTCGTTTGAGATGGAAACATCAGCCGCCTTGGGCTTTGGCTTCCGTTGCGGGTTTTTAGGCCTGCTGCATCTTGAAATCACGCGTGAACGCATTGAGCGTGAATTCAACGTTGATATTATCACCACGGCCCCATCCGTGATTTACAAAATCAATCTGCGCGATGGCAGCCATGTGGACATGCACAACCCGGCTGATATGCCCGATGTATCTTTGATCCAATCCATGGAAGAGCCATGGATTGAAGCCACCATTCTGGTGCCTGATGAATATCTGGGCTCGGTTCTGAAGCTGTGCGAGGATCGCCGGGGCCGCCAGAAGCAGCTGACCTATGCCGGTTCGCGCGCCATGGTGGTGTATGAATTGCCGCTCAATGAAGTGGTTTTCGATTTTTATGATCGCCTCAAATCCGTGTCCAAGGGCTATGCGTCTTTCGACTATAAGATGACCGATTATGTGGCCGCTGACTTGGTGAAGCTGTCCATCCTGGTGAATGAAGAACCTGTCGATGCCCTCTCGATGGTGGTGCATAGGACGCGCGCTGAACAGCGCGGCCGTGTGATGTGCGAAAAATTGAAAGACCTGATTCCGCGCCACATGTTCAAGATTCCGATTCAGGCCTCGATCGGTGGCAAGGTGGTGGCGCGAGAAACCCTGTCTGCCATGCGTAAGGACGTGACCGCCAAATGCTATGGCGGCGATATTTCACGCAAACGCAAACTTTTGGACAAACAGAAAGAAGGCAAAAAGAAAATGCGACAATTTGGCCGCGTGGAAATCCCGCAAGAGGCCTTCATTGCAGCGCTGAAGATGGACGAAAACTGATTGGGCTGATAGAGTAGCACCATGAAAAGCTTTTCCGACCTTACCGAACAAGAAATTCTCGCTCTTGCCATTTCATCAGAAGAAGATGATGCGCGCGGTTATGGCATGTTTGCCAATGCGCTGATGCAAACTTATCCGGCCTCAGCCAAGGTGTTTATGGAAATGGCGGCGGAAGAATTTGAACACCGCGACCGATTGACCAAGGCCTACCGCGCCAAATTTGGCGACTTCATACCACTGATCCGCCGCGCAGAGGTGAATGGCTTTGTAAAGCACAAGCCGATTTATACCATCACCAAGCTGGGCATTGATGGCATGCGCAAGCGTGCGGAAGTGGTGGAAGCTGAAAACCATCGCTTCTACACGCAAGCGGCTGAACGCACAGCTGATCCGGTTATCAAAAAACTGTTAAAGGATTTGGCGGCTGCCGAAAAAGGCCATGAGTCACTGGCCGATAAATTGGGACTGACCCATGTGACACCAGATGCTGTGGCCAATGAGAAAGAGGCCGAACAAAGGCTGTTTCTTTTACAGGTTGTGCAGCCCGGTCTTGTGGGCCTAATGGATGGATCAGTGTCTACCTTAGCACCTATTTTTGCCGCTGCCTTTGCCACCAATAGCACTTGGGCCACGTTTTTGGTTGGTGTTGCAGCTTCAGTGGGCGCTGGCATTTCCATGGGGCTTGCCGAAGGCCTCTCGGATGATGGTGTGCTGACGGGCCGTGGCCACCCTTTGATTCGCGGCCTTGCCGCCGGCGTGATGACGGCTGTGGGCGGCCTTGGCCACACCCTGCCATTTTTGATCCCACAATTCCATACGGCGATGATTCTGGCGGTGATCGTGGTGTTGATTGAACTGGCGGCGATCACTTGGATTCGTAACAAATATATGGACACGCCAATGTTGAAGGCGGCGTTGCAAATTGCTGTTGGTGGGTTGCTGGTGTTCTTGACTGGGATATTAATTGGCAGTGCGTGAGTGCTGACGCTCCATGAATGCAATGCCAAGGCCGCTGGCTAAGATCAAAGACATTCCGATCATCGCATAGAGGTTGGGAATGTCACCAAAGATCACATAACCCGCAGCAACTGCCCAGACCATGAACGAATAATAAAAAGGTGCCACAGCTTGGGCTGAAGCATTGCGGTAAGCCAAAAATGTGAACATGTGACCTAACATCATGAACAGGCCAGCTCCCGCCATCAGCAGAATACTCCTTGAGCTGGGCATGAGCCATTGTTCGGTGACCAAACCAACCGCCGCTGCACCGAGCGCCACCATGATAATGGTGATCAAGGTGGCAACCAATGCTGGAATTTCGGGCGACACATAACGCCCTGCCAGATCACGCAGTGCGGCAAAAAGCGCGGTGACAAAGGCGAACATCACATAGGGTGAGGCTGTACCAAAACCGGGCTGAGCTACGAAAATCGCTCCCGCAAAGCCGATCACCACCAGCACCATGCGCAGGGGCAAGGCTTGTTCACGGTGAATGAAAATCATTCCCAGGATGACCAGCAGGGGCGTGATCTGAAAGATCGCCGTCACATCACCGATGGGCGCGTGCGCCAAAGCCAAAATGTAAGACAGAATAGCAAAGACTTCGAGAATGCCGCGCAAAAACACGAAGGGCTTTGAGCCTGTTGTGAATTTTCTGAGATCCCCCATAACGGCCAGCAGTACCACCGCACAAATGATGCCAGAGATGCCGCGCATGACCAGTACCTCATAGGGAGGCAATTCAACCAAGGCCATTTTCAAAAAACTGTCATTGAGCACGAAGGTGCCAGCACCTGCGAGAAGAAAACCGATGCCGCGCAAATTGGAAGGTGACCCAGATGACATTAGATTTCGGTTTTTCCGTAATAGAGCGCCGACACATGTTCCGCCTGCGCAAAAAACAGCCAGCGTTCTGTCCACGCTGCAAGAAGCAATGTGATTGCTGCTATAGCGACACTCCATGGCAGGAGCAAGCTGGCGAGCATTGAAACTAGCGCCACGGCCAACAACAGCAGGCAAATGCGCTGCAAGCGCTGCGCATGGGCGCGCGCCACCTGAAAGCCCATTTCTTTCATGATGAAATTGCGCGCCGTGTGCGGCACTTCCCATTGGCGCACACCATCACCGAGGCCAGTGGCTTCAGCCATAGTGAATTGGGTGGGGCGCATTTCTAGCCAACGCCAGTAGAACCATTTGAGGGCCATTACTGCGACAATCAGGATCATTGTGAGCACGACCTGAAACGGCCCAGCCCCCGCCTGAAAGCGCCCGAACACAACGCTGAGCAGCGACAGCAAACCTGCGCCTGTGGCCAAGCCAAACAGCAAATAGCCAGGAACTGCGAAGCGATTGGCCCAAGCGGGGATGGTTGTCAGCTGGCGGTAAATCATCGCCGTGCAGAATACCGTGAGCGCACACATGGCTGCGGTGAGAAGGCCTAGGGGCCTGATCAATGCGGGCATGTCAACAAGGCCTGACCACACGAGGCCAAAAGCCAGTGCCACAGGATAAGTAACAACGGCAACAATACCTTCACGCGACAGCCAAGACGAACGCCATTGTGAAAAAGCCCGCCATGCCCGCTCTGGCCGCCCGAGATGCGCGGTGGAGGACAGCAAGCCTGCTGTGATGAGCACCAAAGACAGCACGATGCAGGCTAAAGCAAAGCCCAAGCTGGAAGCGGGGCCATGGCTGCTGGCGGCAAATGCTGTGAGGGCAAGCAGCCCATAGCCAGCACCAGAAGCCGTGGTGAAAAAAATGACGGAATAGGCGGGGTTCATTTTGTAAACATGACTCCAGTCCACTGTGCCGTCATCCCCGCGCAGGCGGGGAACTGTGTTTCAACTTCGAACACCGCAAACTTGTCTTGATGAAAACGCAGATTCCCGCCTGCGCGGGAATGACGGACGCAGTGGCGATTTCGGAAAAAACTCATCCTTCCAACTTCCCTGACTCATCTGCCGGATTGGCGGCAGCGGTGACACTTCCCACGCTCAGCAGCTTGTCGGCCCAGGAAAACAACTTTTCCATGACAGAGCCATCAGGCTTGGCCAAGGGGGCAACATGTGCTGCGTAAGTCTCTTTGCGTGCGCGAGGCGGCAGATATTTGTTGGTGGGCTTATAACCCATCGAAGGCATCAAATCAAAACCGCCACGTTCCTTGACCAATTGCGAAACGGCGGAGCTTTCGTCACCCAGATCACCAAAGTGTCGGGCACCTGTGGGGCAGGCTTTCACGCAGGCGGGCACTTGGTCTTCCGGTTCGAGATTGGTATTATAAATGCGGTCAACACACAGCGTGCATTTTTTCATCACACCTTGGGTGTAGTCATATTCACGCGCACCGTAGGGGCAGGCCCATGAGCACAGCTTGCAACCAATGCAGGTTTCAGGATTGACCAACACAATGCCATCTTCCGCCCGCTTGTAAGATGCACCCGTCGGGCACACGGTGACACAGGCTGGCTGCTCACAATGCAGGCATGAACGCGGGAAATTGACGATGCGCGAGTCACTGCGGCCCTCTTCATGCACTTCATAGCCATGGATGCGGTTAAACCATGGCCCGGAAATATCAGCACCTTGCGGATCAGTATCGGTGAGTGGCCCGCCTTCGCCTTGGGCATTCCATTCCTTGCACGAGGTGGCGCAGGCCTGACAGCCCACGCAAGTGTCAAGATCAATCACGAGGCCCAGTTTCTTGGCCGTGGCGGCAGGAAGCGTGGTCATGGCTTGCGTCTCATCTTCAGCACCGGAAATTGCGGTGCGCTTTGCGGTTTTTGATCTGCACTTTTTGTGATGCGCACTTTGAGATCAAACCATGCGGCTTGGCCGGTGACGGGATCAGAATTGGAATAGCGATAGCCGCCTTCTTTTTCCGGCAACAGATCACTGATCAGATGATTGAGCAGAAAACCTTTTTCAGCCTCATGTGAATCAGGTGACAGTGCCCATGCGCCCTTGCGCTTGCCAATGGCATTCCAAGTCCAGACTGTGTCTTCATTCTGGCCATCCACCAGCTTCACCTGCACTTTAATTGTATTGTGATGTGAAGTCACATCCACCCAATCCTGATCCGCAATACCGAGCTGCGCGGCCTTGGCCTTGTGCATGTAAAGCCAGTTGCGCCCCAAAATTTGCCGCAGCCAGGCATTTTGCGAGCCCCAGGAATGATACATCGCCATGGGACGCTGAGTGATGGCATGCAGCGGAAACGCATCGCCCGACACCATCTCGCCCTCAAAAGGCGCATACCAGAAGGGAATGGGATCGAAATAGGTTTCGATGCGGGCCTTGTGTTGATCGGGCACCGAAACCTTGCCCAGACCGCGCGCCGCAAGTCGGAACTTCTGCATGGTCTCGGAATAAAGCTGGTGGATGATGGGCTCTGGCCGGGGCAGGAAGCCAAAGAAAGTGGCCCAATCCAGATAGTCCCAATTCACATGGCGATAATATTTCATGTTATCGGCGAGCTCTTGGAACCAAAAAGAGCCATTGGCTTTGTAATCTTCAAGCTGATTGGGGTTAACTTGGCCACGGCCCGCTGCCGTGCCATCCTTGCCCCTGAATCCTGCCAAGGGCCCTAGGCCCGGCGCGCGTTCATGGTTGACAATATAATCCGGATAACCACCGGGATAACGCGGGTTGCCATCCGCAGTCGTCATAGCAGGCAGGCCTAAGCGATAGCCCAGATCAAGCAGCACAGTTTGGAAAGCGCGCACATCGCGGTCGGGCTGCACCACGGGGTGACGAATGGCATCCGCCGGCCCGTCGGCCTCGGAGATCGGGCGGTCGAGCATCGAGATCGCGTCATAGCGTTCGAGATAGGTGGTGTCGGGCAAGATCAGATCGGCATAATGCACCATCTCGGATTGATAGGCATCGGAGTAAATGATCTTGGGGATCACGTAATCCCCGTTCGGCTGTTTGGCGGTGAGTGCTGTGATCGTATCCGGCACATTCATGGCGGAGTTCCAGCTCATATTGGCCATATACATGAACAGCACATCAATGCCGTAGGGATCACCCTTTCCAGCATTGTTGATCACCATATGCATCATGCCATGGGCCGAAAGTGGGGCATCCCAAGAGTAAGCCTTGTCGATGCGGAGCGGTGTTCCGTGTTCATCCACCAGCAAATCTTCCGGCGCATTTACAAAGCCCAAGGGCGGGCCAGGCAGCGGTGTATTGGGTTTGACTTGCCCCGGTTTTCCAGATGGTTTCACATTGGGCGGAATAGCCTTGGGGAAGGGTGGCTTGTAGCGAGAGCCGCCCGGCACATCAATGGTGCCCAGAATGATTTGCAAGATGTGAATGGTGCGGCAGGTGTGAAAACCATTGGAATGCGCGCTGATGCCGCGCATGCCGTGCATGGAAACGGGCCGTCCAATGGTTTTCTCATGCCGCCGCCCCAAATAATCCGTCCACGGATGATCAAGTTCGATCGTATCCTCAAAAGCTGTATGCGCCAACTCGGCTGCAATGCGCCGCGTGGTGGCGGCAGGAACACCACATTGGGCCTCCACCGTTTCTGGTGCATAGTCAGCACCTGTGAAACGTTCGGCAATGAGCGTGAAACTTGTCACCACTTTGCGGCCATCAGGCAGCGTGAAGCGCCCCAGAAGTGATGGCGTAGTGCCGAATGTGCCAGCCACTTTGGTGTGGCCTGCCGATGCATCCCACACCAGCGCTGTGCCTGCTCCGTTGCGCAGGATCAGACCATCATCAGCCTCGCCCGGATGTTCTATGACCAACCAAGGTGCATTGGTGTAACGCGAAAGATATTCCCCATCGATCTTTTGCGCCGCCAGAAGGCAATGGATGAGTGCGCCGACAAATAATCCGTCTGTTCCGGGCTTAATCCCCACCCATTCATCGGCAATGGCGGAATAACCCGTCTTGACCGGATTGATAGAGACAATTTTGGCCCCGCGAGCCTTGAGCTTGCCAAGCCCCGCTTTGATCGGGTTTGAACCATGATCTTCAGCCACACCAAAGAGCAGAAAATATTTGGTGTACTTCCAGTCTGGCTCACCAAACTCCCAGAACGCCCCACCATATGTATATAGCCCGGCCGCGGCCATATTGACCGAACAAAACCCACCATGAGCCGCATAATTGGGCGTGCCATATTGCGAAGCCCACCAGCCTGTGAGGCCCTGGCTTTGATCACGCCCGGTAAAGAAGGCCAATTTTGATGGATCTTTGCTACGAGTCTCAGACAACCACAAAGTGGCAGTGCGCAAGGCCTCTTCCCATTCAATTTCCTTGAACTCGCCTTTACCGCGCTCACCCACGCGGATCAGAGGCTTGGTGAGGCGGGCGGGCGAATAATGCTGCTTGATGCCGGAAGCACCCTTGCCGCAGATAATGCCCTTGTTAACGGGATGATCGCGGTTGCCATCAATATAAACGACTTTGCCATCCTTGAGATGAACTTTGATGCCGCAACGGCACGCGCACATATAACACGTTGTGGTTTTGATCTCGTCCCAGCCCTTGGGCGACAGATTGATTTGCGGTTGATCGGTCATTCATGCAGCTTTCCACACTCCAAGGCGCATGGTCAATGTGAAAGCGCCTTGGTGCAACCGTTTGCCCAAGGCTGGTAAGCTTGGCGCAGCATCAAACACCTTGCACTCGGTGAAGGGCCGGTTAGTAATGAGTCAAAGCAGCGGGAGACGACCATGAAGAAGGTTCAATGGGGCATTATCGGGCCGGGCAGCATTGCGCAGAATTTTGCGGATGGTTTGGCGGACTGTGATTCGGGTGTCCTTGCCGCCCTTGCCAGCACCTCGGCAGAAAGGCGCGAAAACTTTGGCACGCGCAACCATGTGGCCCCACACAAGCGCTATGACGCGTACGAGAAGCTGCTGGCCGATCCCGGCATTGACGCCGTCTATATCTCAACTCCTCATCCTTGGCATGCCGAATGGGCGGTCAAAGCCATGCAGGCTGGCAAAGCCGTTTTGGTTGAAAAGCCAGCAGGCATGAATGGCGCAGAAGTGGTGATGCTGACGGAAGTGGCGGCTCAAACCGGCAGCTTCCTGATGGAAGCTTTTATGTATCGTTGCCACCCACAAATTGCGCGTTTGCTGGACGTAATTAAATCGGGTGAAATTGGAAAGATATGCCACATCAAGGCAACATTCGGTTTTGCTGCAGCTTATAGTGCAAGCTCGCGGCTATATGACCGCGCCTTGGGCGGCGGCGGCATCCTAGATGTGGGCTGCTATCCCATGTCCTTGGCCAGGCTGGTGGCTGGTTCGGAACCGATCACCCTGCGCGGCACAGGGCTGATGAGCCCTTCGGGCGTGGATGAAGTAGCCTATGCGATCATGTGCTTTGCGAGCGGCGTTACCGCCGAAATTTCATGTGCCGTCTCCCGCGCTATGGACAATCAGGTGGTGGTGCAAGGAGAGAAGGGTTCGATCACTTTGCTTGACCCATGGATTCCGGGACGCAATGCGGCGCCCGCCCACAGCACCATTGTGATCAAGACGGGAGAGACCGAACGCCGCGAGGCGATTGCAGCGCCCAAGATGCTCTTTGCCTATGAGGCTGAGGTGGCCAGTGCAGCGATCAAGGCAGGCAAGCAAGAAGCGCCTTATCCCGCAATGTCTTGGGCCGATTCTATTGGCAACAATCTGGCGCTCGACAGGTGGCGGGCTGAACTGGGCTATGCGACAGTGAATGAAGATCCAAAACTGAACCGCCTGTCCCCCAAGCTGATTCCGGCGGGTGGGCAGAAAATTCCCCACATCACCTTGCCTGGGATGGATAGAGCAATGAGCCAATTGGTGCTTGGCTGTGACAACAAGGATGACATTGCTTCTGGGGCCATTGTCTGGGATGCGTGGATGGACGCTGGTGGCAACGCTTTTGACACAGGTTTTGTTTATGGCGGTGGCAACCACGAGAAGGTTTTGGGCCAATGGATCAGCAACCGCGGTGTGGCCAAAGATGTAGTGACGATTGTGAAGGGTGCCCACACGCCTTATTGCTTGCCAGATGCCATCGCTGTGCAGCTGGAAATTTCTCTCCAGCGCTTGCAGCTCTCCCACGCGCCCATTTACATTATGCACCGCGACAACCCTGAGGTTCCAGTCGGTGAATTTGTAGACGCTCTCAACAAATTGCATTCCAAAGGCTTGATTGGCATATTTGGAGGTTCCAACTGGTCGGTGCCGCGGCTGAAAGCGGCCAATGACTATGCCAAGGCCAAAGGGCTGCAACCATTCCGCCTACTGAACAACAATCTGTCATTGGCTGTGATGGAAAAGCCTGTCTGGGCTGGATGTGTGACATCCAACACACCCGAAACTTTGGCGTTCCTGCGCCAAACCCACACCCCGCACCTGTCATGGTCGTCGCAAGCGCGCGGCTATTTTTTGCCTGAGGCGTTGCGGGGCCGCTTGCCAGCAGACACCGCACCTGAAACCTGCTTTGGCAGTGAAGCAAACGCCGAACGCCGCAAGAGGGCAGAGCAACTGGCCAAAGACCTTGGCGTTTCAGCCCACAACATCGCCACAGCCTGGGTGTTGGGGCAAAGCTTTCCGTCTTTGGCATTGGTGGGGCCGCGCAGTGTAGGTGAAATCATCTCAACCTTGCCCGGCTTTGGTTTACATCTGACACCGCAACAAATGGCGTGGCTTAATTTAGAGGGCGATTTTGCTGTTCTCATGTGACAGTAAATTGCGCTAACCATGTCAAAACCCAGTTCATGGCGGAGATTTTGTGATGAAAATGAAAGATAGCCAAACCCTTCAAGCCCCGCGAGAAGTGGTGTGGAAGGCGCTGAATGATCCGGCTGTTTTGAAAAAATGCATTCCCGGTTGTGAAAGCATTACACAGGATTCGCCCACAGAAATGAGCGCCAAGGTTTCAATCAAGCTCGGTCCGGTTAAAGCTGCATTTAACGGTGCCGTGACATTATCTAAACTCAATCCACCCGAAAGCTATGAGATCAGAGGTCAAGGGCAAGGTGGTTTGGCGGGTTTTGCTTCGGGCGGTGCAACCGTAAAGTTGACGGCTTTAGGCCCGCGTGAAACCTTGATGGAATATGATGTGGATGCGCAAGTGGGCGGCAAGTTGGCCATGCTCGGCGCGCGGTTGATCGATTCCACCGCAAGCGCATTGGCGCAAAAATTCTTCGATGAATTTGCCTCAGTCGTCAGCAAGATGCCGGAAGAAGGCAGCACCAAGGCTTCAGCCGCAGTGGCAAAGCCAAAAGCAGTGCTCAAGCGCGCAATCGAGAAGCCAACAACCAAACCTGCCAAGAAAGCAGTAAAGAAAACCGTCAAGAAGCCAGTGAAAAAGAAGTAACCAAAAGGCCATAATGCCTGCGTCTGCTGAATTTTAGGGCATTGCGAACAGAAGTATCGGTGTCGTTATATCTTGAAGAAAATAGCGCAATGCTTTTTCAAGTCAGAATCTCATTATGAATCACTTTTTTTGCGTGAAATGCATTTTGCCATCTGGACGAATGTGCAATTTTCGCGCGATGATGAATGAGGCGAATAAATATAAAGAATAGTCGTCAGCCTCTTTCAAGAGTTCATATGGGAGAAAACAAATGACCGTTGTTAAAATGAAGCTGAACGGCAAGGCCGTCAGTGGTGATGTGGAGGCGCGCACTTTGCTCGTCGAGTTCATCCGCCAGAACCAAGGTCTGACCGGCACGCATGTGGGGTGTGATACCAGCCAGTGTGGCGCTTGCGTGGTGCATATGAATGGCAAAGCCATCAAGAGCTGCACCACTTTGGTGGTGGCTTGTGAAGGGGCTGAGGTGACCACTGTTGAAGGCCTAGCCTCTGCCGGTGAACTGCACGCCATGCAAGCCGCATTCAAGGAACATCATGGTTTGCAATGCGGCTTTTGCACCCCGGGCATGATCATGTCAGCCATCGATATCGTCAAGCGCAATGGCAAGAAGGTGAGCGAAGAGGTGATCCGCCGCGAACTCTCTGGAAACATTTGCCGTTGCACCGGCTATCATAACATCGTCAAGGCCGTGCAGGCCGGCGCAGCGAATATGTAAGGGAGGCCAGAATTATGTCCGATACCAACACAGGCATTGGCGCCTCGGTGCGCCGCAAAGAAGATCAACGCTTCATCACCGGCAAAGGCAACTATACGGACGACATCAACTTAAAGGATCAAGCATATGGCTATTTCCTGCGGTCGCCCCACGCTCATGCCAAAATTAAATCCATCAACACGGCAAAAGCAAAAAAGATGCCTGGCGTTGCTGGCATTTTCACAGGCGAAGATGTGGCCCGCGATAAGCTGGGTGGACTGATTTGTGGCTGGATGATCCATTCGAAGGATGGTTCACCGATGAAGGCTGGCCCCCACCCCGTATTGGCGCAAGAAAAAGTGCGCTTTGTGGGCGATCAAGTGGCCCTCGTGGTGGCGGACACCAAGGAACAGGCCAAAGCCGCCGCCGCAGCCATTGTGGTGAACTATGATGTTCTGCCTCATGTCGTGGATGTGGCCAAAGCCATGGGGTCTAAGGCGAAACTGCATGACGTGGCCCCCGATAACCGCGTGTTCAATTGGTCGCTCGGCAACGAGAACGAAACAGCCGCGGCTTTCAAGAATGCCGCCCATGTGACCACGATGGACATTGTGAACAATCGACTGATTCCCAACGCTATGGAGCCCCGCGCAGCCATTGGCGCTTATGATACGGGCACAGAAAGCTACACGCTTTATACCACCAGCCAAAACCCGCATGTGGCACGTTTGGTGATTTCGGCCTTCCATGGTCTGGCTCCTGAACACAAGTTGCGGGTGATTGCGCCAGACGTTGGCGGCGGTTTCGGCTCCAAGATTTTCATCTACGGCGAAGAAGTGGCTTGTGTGTGGGCATCAAAATTTGTCGGCGGCCGCCCCATCAAGTGGACGGCAGAACGCACCGAAAGCTTCCTGTCTGATGCGCATGGCCGCGACCATGTGACCAAGGCAGAACTGGCCGTAGATGCACATGG
>JAGWUY010000151.1 GCA_028868255.1 Alphaproteobacteria bacterium
CAGGATCTTTGGTTTTAGGTTTTCTGGATTTGAAAGCCAGCCAAGCGCAGAACCGCTTCTATCACAATCTGGAGGATTGGCTCTCGACCATCACGGACGTACAGGCCGGTGATCATGGCGGCAGCGCCATGCCCGCTTATTTGCGACTTGATTTGCAAAACCTGCAAGGCGCGATTGACCGCTTGGGCCACCAAATGAGCAATCGCCCTGCGACAGCATCAGGGGCGCCAGCAGGCAATGAAAATGCCACTGAACAATTGGCTGATGCTGTGGCAAACTTAGTGCAGCAAATGCGCGAGGAGCAAAAAATGGTACGGCAATGGATTCAAAGCCAGCAGGTGCAACAAAGTGAAATTCAGCGCCTGTTGATCCGCTCCACTGGCAAGGGCTGATCCCATGGCTCTAATGCGCCGTCGCCGCGCAGAAGAGGCCCCTTATTGGCCGGGCTTTGTGGATGCCATGGCACAATTGCTGTTGGTGATCACTTTTTTGCTATCAGTTTTTATGATTGCGCAATTCCTGTTGGCCCGGCAAATTTCAGGGCAGGATTCGGCGCTTGGCCAATTGCGTGCGCAAATCGCGGAACTTACGCAATTGTTGGCTTTGGAAAAAGCAGGCAAGGCCGATTCTGATGCTCAATTGCTAGCGTTGACGGATGATCTTAACGCGCAAAAAGCCAAAACGGCTGATCTGCTGGCCGGGCTGGCCGCTGAAAATAGCAAGGGTTTAAATGCTGGGTCCACCATCACGGGACTGCAAACTTCCCTCGATGCCGAAAAGAAAATCTCGTCCGATGCCTTGGCCAAAGTTGAGTTGCTGAACCAGCAAATTGCCGCCATGCGCCGCCAATTGGCACAGATTTCTGCACTGCTTGATGACTCCGAAGCGCGCAATCGCACCGCCGATACACAAATTGCTGATCTAGGGCGCAGACTGAATACGGCACTGGCGCAAAAGGTTCAGGAGCTTTCAAAATATCGGTCCGAATTTTTTGGCCGCCTGCGCCAAATTTTGTCGCAGCGATCTGATATTCTGGTGGTGGGAGACCGCTTTGTGTTTCAAGCTGAAGTGCTGTTCCCCAAAGGCAATGCTGAGTTGAACGATGCAGGAAAAGCCGAAATGGTCAAACTGGCCGATGCCATCAAGCAATTGGAAAAAGAAATTCCAGCCGATCTGCCTTGGGTGCTTCGTGTAGATGGCCATACCGACAGTGACCCAATACTGATTGCCGCCAAGTTCGCCTCTAACTGGGAGCTCTCGGCAGCCCGCGCTATTGCTGTGGTCAAGTTTTTGATTTCGCAAGGTGTTGCGCCTGAACATCTCGTGGCGGCGGGCTTTGGTGAGTTTCAGCCCCTGGCACCCGGTAACACCGAAGAGGCCAAATCCGAAAATCGCCGCATTGAGCTTAAGTTGACGGAGCGCTGAACTGCAATTTTGCCAGCTTGGCATAAAGTGGACTCTTCTTCATCAGCTGAGCGTGCGTGCCTTGCCCCACGATCTTGCCATCCTCCAGCACAATAATGCGGTCAGCATTGCGCACGGTGGCGAGGCGGTGCGCAATCACCAAAGTTGTGCGGCCCTTGGTCAGGCCTTCGAGGGCTTCCTGAATCAGGGCTTCGCTCTCAGCGTCAAGGGCGCTCGTGGCCTCATCCAACAGCAACACTGGCGCATCACGCAAAATCGCCCGCGCAATAGCAAGGCGCTGCCGCTGCCCGCCGGATAGCGTGATGCCGCGCTCACCCAGAATCGATTGATATTTTTCAGGCAACTTTTCTGCAAATTCTGAAACGCGTGCGGCTTTGGCCGCCGCCACCACCTGTTGATCGGTAGCTTCTGGCCGCCCTAACCGAATATTTTCCGCAATCGTACCAGAAAATATTGTGGGGTCTTGCGGCACTGCGGCAATTTGCTGGCGCAGGGCCTTCAAATCCAGCGTCGCGATCGAAACACCATCTAACTTCACTTGGCCATGCGTGGCCTCCTGAAAGCGTTGGATCAAACTGTAAAGCGTGGTCTTGCCCGCACCAGATGGGCCAACAATTGCCACCACCTCGCCAGGCTCGGCGGTGAAGGAAATATCAGACAACACCAAAGCATCTGCCCGTGCCGGATAGGCAAAATCAACGTGCTCAAACGCTACCTCACCACGCACTGGATGATCGAGCACAGAGGGTTGAGCCGGCGAGGCAATGGCAGGCTTTTCGGCCAACAATTCTGAAATACGCTCTGCCGCACCGGCAGCGGATTGCAAGTCGCCCCAAACTTCTGAAAGCTGCCCAAGCGAGCTTGAAGCAAAAACAGCATAGAGCACAAATTGCCCCAGAGTGCCGCCTGAAATGTGCCCGGCCAACACCTGGTGTGCGCCCAGCCACAACAGTGCAACAATCGCCCCAGTGCCCACACCAATGACACAAAATGTCAAAATGGCCCGCGCAAAAGCCCGCTGCTGCGCCGCCAGGAAAGCTTCAGTCGTTGCCGTTTCAAAGGCTTTTTCTGTGGCACGTTCTTGCGTATTGGCCTGAATGGCCACTAACCCTACCAAGCGCTCTTGCGCAAAAGCGGCAGAGCGCGCCAAAGCATCCTGAGCTTTGCGCGACAAGGCCCTCACCTTGCGGCCATAGAAGACCAATGGCAAAACCACCGCCGGAATGGCCGAAGCCGCCAAAATCGACAAATAGGGACTGGTATAGATCATCATGCCCAAGGCCCCAAGCAGCGTCACCACATTGCGCAGGGCAATGGAAGCTGTGGATGAAAACGCGGACTTAATTTGTGTTGTATCCGCCGTCAGCCGCGAGACAACATCTCCCGTTTTCTGCTGTTCATAAAATTGCGGCGTCAACGTGAGCAAATGAGCAAACAGGGCGTCACGCACATCCGCCACTACGCGCTCTCCAATCCAGCTGACATAATAAAACCGCGTGGCAGACCCTATGGCCAGCGCCAGCACCACGCCAAACATGGTCAGAAAATAGCGGTTGATGAGGTCAATATTGGCCGCTGTGAAGCCCTGATCCAGAATTTGGCGAACCGCCACAGGCACAACCAGCGTGGCAACGGACGCAACCACCAGCGCCAGCAGCGCGATAATGGCTTGACGCGTATAGGATTTAAGAAACGGAATGAGGTTCAGAAGCGGACGGAGATCTTTCGACCGCAAAGCTGGATCAGAATATTTGGCCATTATACCCTATTTTATGACTGCTCTTGTGCGGGGATTTGAATTCCCCTATAGACCGCCGCTGAAAAGGCTTAAAACCTAGAGATGGGTGAGAAGCACCCGAAACGCAAGTTGAGAGTTATCTATTATGAAAGCAGATATCCACCCCGATTATCACCCCATCACCGTCGTGATGACCGATGGCACAAAATTCATGACCCGCTCGACTTATGGCAAGTCTGGCGACACCATGAACCTTGATATTGACCCAAAGTCTCACCCTGCTTGGACTGGTGGCCAGACAACAATTGTTGACCGTGGCGGCCGCGTTTCACGTTTCAACGAAAAATTCTCTTTCTTGGGCAAGAAGAAGTAATTTCTTCCGATTTCAGATTGAAAAACCCGGCTCTTGGTCGGGTTTTTTGTTATGTTGCAACAGGCAAATAATAGAAGGCCAAAGCCAGCAACACATAGATACCGAGTAGCATAGCCCCTTCCAACCAGTTGGATTCACCATCACGCGAAACGCTGGCCGTGATCAGCGTGGCACCCACCAGCGCCATTAACTCCAGCGGCCTGTGAATGACCAAATCCATGGGCTTGCCAATCAGATAAGACGCAATCACCAAGATGGGTGCCACCAAAAGCGCAATTTGAATGGTGGCCCCCAGTGTGATCTGGATCGAAAGATCAAGCTTGTTTTTGACAGCAAAGACCGAGGCTGAATGTTCTGCCGCATTGCCGATGATGGGAATGATGATCAAACCAGCAAAAACTTCAGACAATCCAAGACCTGAGCTAAAACCTTCAAGCGCGCCAACAAGTACCTCAGAAAGCCACGCTACTGTTAAAGTGCAAACGATGAGCGTGATGAAGGATCGCTTCATGCTCCATCCACCCTCCTCATGTGCGTCGTCGCTCGTCGAAATCAAATCCTTGTGGGTGACCAAGCTGAAGATCATGTTGGCCACATAAAGCCCAATCAAAACAATGCTGGCCGCCAAAGAAAATCGAGAATCACTCAAAGCCACTTGCGATGCTGCAATGCCTTCCGATCGCTCCGTAAAATCAAACAGCGCCGGCACAAGAAAGGCGATCATTACAATCAAAAGAAGACTGGCCAATGAACCCGCCATCTCCTTGTTGAAAAACTGGCGTTGATATTTCAGGCCACCCAGAAATAGCGCCAAGCCCAGAACCAGCAACATGTTGCCGATCATGGAGCCGGTGATTGAAGCTTTCACAACTTCGGTTTTGCCTGCCTGCAAAGCAAAGAACGCGATGATCAATTCCGTGGCATTGCCGAATGTGGCGTTCAGCAGGCCACCAATTGTGGGTCCGGTTTTGCTTGCCAGGCTTTCAGTGGCTTGGCCCATATTGGCGGCAATGGGGATGATAGCCAAAGCGGCAGAGATAAAGATGACTGTGTCACTAGGATGGACAAAAAACTCCAACCCAAAAGTGATGGGAATGAAAATCAATAACCAGTTGATCACGGTCTGCTCCCGTTTTTTTTCTTGCCCAAATCAGCTTCACCTTTGTTTATAAAAGAATTTACGCACATAGACACAGGTTAATTGATACCGTTAAAATTGCCGCCGGCATTGCCTGAAAAAGATTTAATACCCAAGGTTGCTGCATTGCGATATACTACCGCAATGCAGCAAACCTCTTCCATTGAAACTCAAGTTCTCGTTTTGCAAGGTGGTGGTGCCTTGGGCTCATTTCAGGCTGGGGCATTTGATGCTTTGGCAAAACATGGGTCAACGCCGGGTTGGATCGCAGGCATTTCAATTGGTGCCATCAATGCCGCAATTATCGCAGGCAACACGCCCGAAAACCGTGTTCCGCGCTTGCACCAGTTCTGGGATCGCGTCTCATCCGGCTTACAGGGCGTATCCTTCCTGCCTGGTGAACAAGGGCGTTCGCTGTTCAATGAATTGAGCAGCTGGACAGCGACAATGTTTGGTATTCCGGGCTTCTTTGCCCCGCGCCTCATTTCGCCCTTTTTTGCCTGGCCCGGCAGCGAGAGCGCAACCAGTTTTTATGACACAACGCCTTTGCGCGACACTTTGTTAGAACTGGTCAATTTTGACTTGATTAACAAGGGCGATATTCGCTTGAGTGTGGGGGCTGTTAACGTGCGCACAGGTAACTTTCGCTATTTCGACACGACAAAAGATAAGATCACTGTTGATCACATCATGGCCTCAGGCGCTTTGCCGCCAGGCTTTCCACCAGTATTGATCGAAGGTGAATATTATTGGGATGGAGGTTTGGTGACTAACACACCCCTCTATCATGTGATTGACTCCGCAGACCGCCAACAAAATCTCTGCATCTTTCAGATTGACCTATTCTCATCGCGCGGCATGTTGCCCCGCACGATAATGGAAGCCGCAGAAAGAGAAAAAGAAATTCGCTATTCCAGCCGCACCCGCATGAACACCACCGCAGCAGCAGCCGAAATGAATTTGCGCAATGCCGCCCGCAATCTTTTGAAAAAGCTTCCCGCCAGCATGGCAAATGACCCAGATGTGATAGCAATAATGGAAAGCGCCAAGAGCGGCGGCGTGACTGTAATGCACCTGATCAAGCGCCCCACCGCCGATGACACCCAATCAAAAGATTATGAATTTTCGCGCCTGAGCATGAGCGAGCATT
>JAGWUY010000152.1 GCA_028868255.1 Alphaproteobacteria bacterium
GGGCCGCGCTTTTGTGATGACATTGGTTTCCTGATCACGCTCAGGTGCATTTGGTTTTTTGGGCATAAGACGAATATAATCCGATTTCAAAAAATTGGGAGGCCCACACAGAAATTTTCTTCGTCATTTTCCTAGATTAGCCAGCCATTAACCATCTGAATGTAATTTGAAATGCCTTCTCTGTTTGCATTGGAGCAACAAATTGGGGGCGCAAATTATGCATTCGACTGATTTGGATACCGTTATCCGTTTGTTGCGGAATGGTGCAAAAATATTTCTGCGGCGTCAAGCGGATGGATCACTTCGCATGAAACTGCGCCATGGCCCGTTCCATCTTTTTTCGACGCGCTATGTTTTGGATGAACAAGGCCTTCAGTTCATTAAATTAATTTTAAAATCAAATTTAAAACCGTCCGCTTGATTCGACTTAAACTGTAAGATAGTTGTAATCGGGTTAGTCGCGTAATTCTTGAGGTTGCAATGCAAACGATCAACGCAACAAAAGTTATGACAATGGTCAAAAAGGGATGCAAGCTTTATCTCGGAAGATCATCAAATGGCGATCCAAAAGTTAAAGTTGCAAGGGGCCCTTTCGGAATTTTTGTATGGCGCTATGCCATTGACGAAGAACAGTTTCAAATTTTGAAGACCAGTCTCGATCAAGTTCGCCACTGACCTAGATATCTAGTCCCTCTTCACTCACAAATTCTGCGTTTTCGCTGATGAAGTTGAAGCGCTCTTCGGGCTTGTTGCCCATGAGCTGTTCCACCACACGCGCGGTTGAAGCTTGTGCGGCATCAGCCAAAGTGACGCGCAACAGCAGGCGATGAGCCGGATCCATCGTCGTTTCCTTGAGCTGATGTGCCATCATTTCTCCTAGGCCCTTAAAGCGGCCCACTTCAACCTTCCCTCGCCCGCCGAAACTAGCCAGCAACTGGTCTTTGTGATCATCCGTCTGGGCATAAAGAGTTTTGCCGCCTTGGGTGAGGCGGTACAGCGGCGGCACGGCAAGATAGAGATGGCCTTGGTCAATCACCTTGGGCATTTGACGATAGAAGAACGTCATCAACAATGAAGCGATGTGGGCGCCGTCCACGTCGGCATCTGTCATTATAATGATCTTGTCATAACGCAAATCTTCTTCGCGGTAGGAGTTGCCCATGCCGCAACCCAATGCCTGCACCAGATCACCAATCTGTTGGTTCGCTGCCAATTTGTCTTTGGTGGCGCTGGCCACATTCAAAATCTTGCCGCGCAGTGGCAAAACCGCCTGATTGACACGGTTGCGCGCTTGCTTTGCCGAACCGCCAGCCGAGTCCCCTTCAACGATAAACAATTCTGATCCGTCCGTAGCTGTCGCCGAACAATCGGCCAGCTTGCCCGGCAGACGCAGTTTGCGCACTGCGGTCTTGCGGCCCACTTCCTTTTCCTGGCGGCGGCGCACGCGCTCTTCCGCGCGGTCAATGATCCATTCCAACAACTTATCGGCCTGCGCGGGGTGCCCGGTCAGCCAATGATCGAAATGGTCGCGCACCGCATTTTCAACAATGCGTCCGGCTTCCATGGTGGCCAACTTGTCCTTCGTCTGACCCTGAAATTCCGGCTCGCGGATAAACACTGACATCATGCCGCCAGATTGCACCATCACGTCATCGGCAGTCACCACACTGGCGCGCTTGTTGTTGGTCATCTCCGCATAGTTTTTGAGCGAGCGGGTGAGCGCCACACGAAAGCCCTGCTCATGCGTGCCACCGTCAGGCGTAGGAATGGTGTTGCAATAAGAAGACATAAAGCCATCTTCGCCGCCAAACCAGGCCACCGCCCATTCCACAGAACCGTGGCCACCTTCCTTCACCACCTTGCCGAAGAAAATATCATCAACAACGCGGGTCATGCCTTCCAGCCGCTCTTCTAGATAATCTTTCAGGCCGCCGGGAAAATGGAAGACTGCTTCTTCAGGAATATCTTTCACGCCTTGCAAATGCACGGCTGCACATTTCCAGCGAATTTCGACACCGCCAAACAGATAGGATTTGGAGCGCGACATGCGGTATAACCGCGCTGGGGAAAACGCGGTGTTGCCCTTGCCGAAAATCTGATGATCGGGCAAAAATTTCACCGTTGTGCCCCGGCGGCCCGAAACCTTGCCCAGTTGCTGCAAGCCGCCATCGGGCTTGCCGCGCCGAAATTCTTGGGCGTAAAGCTGTCCGCCACGCGCAACTTCCACAATGCAATGCTCCGAAAGAGCATTCACCACCGAAACACCTACGCCATGCAAGCCGCCCGAAGTTTCATAAACCTTGGAGTCAAACTTGCCGCCTGCATGCAGCACCGTCATGATGATTTCCAGCGCCGACTTGTCCTTGAATTTCGGATGCGGATCGATAGGCATGCCGCGCCCGTTATCAGTGACCGCCAGATAGCCATCCGCCAAATATTCAACTTCGATGCGGCTGGCGTGGCCGGCCACGGCTTCATCCATCGAATTATCAATGACCTCGGCGAAGAGGTGATGCAGCGCTTTTTCGTCGGTGCCACCAATATACATGCCGGGGCGGCGGCGCACGGGCTCCAAGCCTTCCAACACCTCAATGTCGGCTGCGGTATAGCTTTCTTCGCCCTTGGCACGCTGTGCAGGCTTAGGCTCTGCCTTTGGCTTTGCGGCAACGGGCATGCCGCCGAATAAATCATTGTCTTTTGGTGTTTTGGCCATTACTCACTTCCGAATCAAAGAGGCAGTATGCCGGGCCTGTTCAAGAACCTCAAATGTTGCGATGCCAACGGATCAACACCATGCGACAGAAAGTTGCGCTTCGCACCAATTGGGCTTTCTTGCACCAGCAACTTGTTCTAAGAGCAGCGAAAACAGGACAGCAAAATGATTGACCATAAAGTCTATGCGCAATGGAATGGCCCCATCGTGATGATTGGCTTTGGTTCAATCGGTCGAGGCTCCTTGCCTTTAATTTTGCGCCACATCAAATGTGATCGCAAAAAAATCACCATCATCGACCCATCAGACGAGTGGAAACACATCGTCGATTCTGAAAATATTGCTTTTAAGAAGGTGGGGTTGACCCGCGCCAACCACAAAAAGGTTTTGGAACCTCTGCTAAAGACATCCGGCGGCCAAGCTATGATCGTCAATCTTTCGGTGGATGTAGACAGTCTCGATATTATGCGTTTTGCCCGCAAGATGAACGCGCTTTACATCGACACTGTGAACGAGCCTTGGCCCGGCTTCTATTACAACACCAAGGTTGATAATGCCTCGCGCACCAATTATGCGCTGCGTGAAAAGTTGATTGAACTCAAAGCAAAGCTGGGCAAGGGCCCCACGGCCGTCTCCTGTTGCGGGGCAAACCCCGGTATGGTGTCTTGGTTTGTGAAGCAAGCCTTACTCAACTTGGCGCACGATCTTAAAGTAAAGGTTGAAGTGCCCAAGAAGCGTGATGACTGGGCCAAGCTGATGAAAAAGCTGGGCGTAAAAGGCGTTCACATTGCTGAGCGCGATACGCAGCGTGGCAAAGACCCCAAAAAGCTCGATACGTTTGTCAACACATGGTCAGTCGAAGGCTTTATTTCAGAAGGCAAACAGCCTGCCGAACTCGGCTGGGGCACGCATGAAAAGCTGATGCCGCCCTTGGGGCGCAAACACAAAACGGGATCGAAATCAGCGATCTTTTTGGAGCGGGCTGGCGCTGCCACACGCGTGCGCACTTGGGTGCCTGAGATTGGGCCGCAACACGGCTTTCTCGTCACCCACAATGAGGCCATTTCCATTTCCGATTATTACACTGTGAAAAAGAACGGCAAAGCGATCTTCCGCCCTACTTGCCACTATGCCTATCACCCCTGTAATGATGCCATTCTCTCCATCGCTGAAATGTTTGGCAATGGCGGCAAGCGCCAATCGCGTATCCATATTTTAGAGCCGCATGAAATTGCCGATGGCAAGGATAAGCTGGGCGTTCTGCTCTACGGGCACAAGAAAAATGCCTATTGGTTCGGCTCGCAGCTTTCAATTGGGGAGGCGCGCAATTTGGCTCCCTATCAAAGCGCAACAGGCCTTCAAGTTTCGTCCGCGGTGCTGGCGGGCTTGGTTTGGGCGATTGAAAATCCGAATTCAGGCATTGTTGAAACAGATGAAATGGATTTCCGCCGCTGCCTCGAATTGCAAATGCCTTATCTCGGCCCCGTGGGCGGCATTTACACCGATTGGAACCCGCTGAAAAACCGCGAAATGCTGTTTGCTGAGCCCATCGACAAAAAAGACCCGTGGCAATTCACCAATATTTTGGTGCATTGATCGCGTTAACGCGTGTCGCCATGCTTGCGGAAGCGGGCATCCAATCAAGATCAGACTTGGACACTCTGCTATAGTTTCCCGCTTTCGCGGGAATGACGAACGGAAAAAAACATGCAATAATTCGGGCATGAAACAGAATCGCACGTTCCTCCTCGCCCTCACTTTAAGCAGTTCTTTGGCCTTGTCGTGTGCGCAGGCCGCGCCCAAACATGGCATCGCCATGTTGGGTGAGCCTGCCTTGCCGCCCGATTTCAAAAACCTGCCCTATGCCAATCCCGATGCGCCACAAGGCGGCACCTTACGCCAAGCCGTGACGGGCACTTTTGACAGCGTGAACCCGTTTATCATTAAGGGAAATCCAGTTGTTGGCCCACGTACCTTTGTGTTTGAAAGCCTGATGGCCCGCAATGGTGCCGAAGCCTTCACCGAATACGGTCTGTTGGCTGAAAGCATTGACGCGAGTGACGACCGCCAGACGTTTACCTTCAAAATCCGCCCCGAGGCCAAATTCTCCGATGGCTCGCCCGTCACCGCTGCTGATGTGCAGTTCTCGATGGAAATCCAGCGAGATCATGGCCGCCCTAATTTCAAGAACAACTATTCAAAAATCACCAAGGTGGAAACGCCTGATGATCACACCATCACGTTTTATCAAAATAAGGGCGACCGTGAATTGCCAATGATCATCGGCCTTATGCCCATTCTGTCCAAAAAGTCTTGGGCTGGCAAAAATTTTGAAGACACCACGCTGAACCCTTTGATCGGCTCTGGCCCCTACGTGTTTGGTGAAATCAAGCCTGGCGAAATGGTGAGCTACAAAAAGAACCCGGATTATTGGGGCAAGAACTTGGCTGTAAACAAGGGCCTGTGGAACTTTGATCAATTCCGCTTTGACTATTACCGCGATGCCAATGCTGCGTTTGAAGCCTTTAAAAAGGGAGACGTTGACATCCGCAACGAAGGGGACCCCAAACGCTGGACGACTGGCTATGATTTTCCTGCCGTGAAAGACAGTAAAGTGAAGCTAGACACGGTGGAGGCCAAAACCCCAGCGGCAACCACGGGCTTTGCCTTCAACACCCGCCGTAAGATTTTTGAAGATGTGAAGGTGCGCGAAGCCCTGACCATGGCTTTTGATTTTGAATGGGCCAATGCCAACCTGTTCAGCAACTCTTACAAGCGCATCTATGGCTATTATTCCGGCTCAGAGCTTTCGTCCCAAGGCAAGCCCGCCGATACTATGGAAAAGAAGATTATTGGCGATGGCCTGCGCGCTGACTTTATGGATGGCTCTTATGCCCTGCCCGTGTCTGATGGTTCAGGCCGTGACCGCAAAATTTTGCGCAAGGCCGTGGACCTGTTGGGCCAAGCAGGATGGACTGTGAAAGACACTGGCCTCGTTAATTCTGCGGGCGAACAATTTGCATTTACGTTGACTGTGCAAAGCCCAGATCAGGAAAAAATCGCCCTGCATTATCAGCGCACGCTG
>JAGWUY010000153.1 GCA_028868255.1 Alphaproteobacteria bacterium
CAGGCAGGCCCACAGTTGCCCCATTTTTGGAAAGGGGTGCAAGAAGTTTCAATATTTCCAAACGCGTTGATTGGCCCAAACAGCCCAAAAGATCAGCGATTTTTTCAGTTTGCATGTTTGAATCACTATTTAATAATTATTGAAATCTCAAGACGATGGCGGCTTCTGTATAATTTTATTGTGATCAAGCCCCCCACATTCCACTTTTTTGATGAAGTTGAAACGAAAGTGCTTACGCCATCACATTCAATTGCTGATCTTGTGGTTTAAGACTTCAATACTGTCTGGATGATCATGGTTGAAGTGGATTTCGACATCCAGTGCGCTGGCTGTGGCTTTCACACCCTGTTGACGCAATGCCAGCAGAAAGAAGGCGGCTGTGTCGCTGGCAAGACTTGGCACATCGAGTTCGTCATCGTCATCGAGGGCAGTTGATATACGACAGGCGGCCTGCTGAACAAGATCATCCAATTTGGCGCGGGCCAAGGCGCAGGTTTCCTGCCAGCTTTCAAGGAGGTCACAGCGGCGCAGTTCAATTACCATTTTTTCTTGAAGCACGAGGGCAAGATTGCCGCGCTCCCTGATTTTTGTGATAGGGGAATTTTCGGATGCCAAGGCTGGGCAAGACAGTTTGAAATCACATCCGGAGAACGAAGACAGACGCATGATACACCTCACACCTAGATGTGGAGAAGTGTGCGCCCATGTTCTTGAAAATCCGTTAACCTTGTTTGTCACGTCTTTGGCTTGGGCAACAGCCACTCATGTTCTGGCGCATTGTGGAATTTCCAGATGCGCTTTGGCCCCGCCATGACGTTAAGATAATATAGGTCATAGCCATGGATGGTGGCGCAGGGGTGATAGCCCTTTGGCACCATGGTGACATCACCATCTTCCACCGCCATCGCTTCATCCAGCTTGCGGTCATCGGTGTAAACCCGCTGGAATGCAAAGCCCTGTGGCGGGTTGATGCGGTGATAATAGGTTTCTTCCAGCAGAGATTCCTTGGGCAGATTGTTCTTGTCGTGTTTGTGCGAGGGGTAGGACGAGGTGCAGCCATTGGGGGTGATCACTTCCACCACTAAAAGGCTTTCGGCGGCATTGTCCCATTCCGGCATGATGTTGCAGACATAACGGGTGTTAGAACCTTCACCGCGCGTGATGATTTCCTGATCTTCTGGCTTAATAATTTTGACAGGAAATTTGCCTTTGGCGGGGGCTGTGCAGACATTGATCACGCAATCATTCTCGGCCTTCACCTGCCATTTGTGGCCGGGCGGAATGTAGATGCTCCAAGGCTTGCCTTCGAAAACAGAATTGCGCTCGCCCAGCACCCCCATATCTTCGCCAGATACCGTGACACGGGCCTTGCCGGAGGCGAACACGATGCAAGTCTCACGCCTTTCTTCGAGGCCCTTAGCCTTTTTACCGGCGGCCAGCTTCCACACGTCATGGCCCACATATTTCCACTTGGCGGATTTGGGGGTGACCGAGATCACCTGTCCGGTTTTCTTTTTGGGCTTTACCAAGAGTTTAGGCATATTCTGATCCTCAATTGCCGATGCGTTGGGCTTTCCCGGCTTTCACGTATTTCTTGCGGGCACTGCGCACGGCCGCGCGCGTTGATACTTCAGGCACCGCCACATCCCACCAGAAGCCACCTGCATCGGTGGACTTCATGGCATCCGTATCAATCTGGATCAAGGTGGTGCGATCATACTTCTCGGAGCGCTTCAAGGCAATTTCAAGATCGGCGAGCGAAGCTACCTTTTGTGTGATCGCCCCCATGGAGCGAGCATGCATCACAAAGTCAATCGCCGGAGAAATCTCCTGTTGCACATTATAATCGAACAAATTGTTAAAGCGCTCGCTTCCCGTAGCGTGTTGCAGGCGGTTGATGCAGCCGAAGCCGCGATTATCCAGGAGCACGATTGTGATCTTGTGACCCAGCATCACGGATGTAGCGATTTCGGAATTGGCCATCATATAGGAGCCGTCACCAAGCATCACCACCACGTTTTTGTCGGGCCGCGCCATCTTGATACCAAGGCCACCTGCTAGCTCATAGCCCATGCAGGAGAAGCCATATTCCATGTGATAGGAACCGGGTTCACCCGCCTGCCACAGCTTGTGCATTTCACCGGGCAGGCCTCCTGCAGCACACATGACAAAGGCTTCAGAACCAAAAGCGCGTTGCACGGCTCCCAGCACCTGAGAATCCGCCGGACGTTCCACATTTGACGGGTTGGTATAGGTGGCAGCCGTCTTGATCCAGCTTGTGCGTTCTTTCTTTGCCTTGGCTGTCCAAGCCGTGGGAGCCGCCCATGCAGCCAGGCCAAATGTCAGCTCTTCGAGACCCACTTTGGCATCAGCAATGAAGGGCTGGCCGTTGTGTTTTGTGGCATCAAAGCTTTGCGTGTTCAGGCCAATGATTCTTTTGGCACTTTTGAAAAGTGACCAAGATCCGGTTGAAAAATCTTGCAACCTTGTGCCGACAGCAAGGATCACATCAGCCTCGGCACACATCGCATTGGATGCGGATGTGCCTGTCACGCCCATCGCCCCCATGTTCAGTTCATTTATGAAGGGCAGAGAGGATTTGCCAGCTTGAGTTTCCACGACCGGAATGCCGTGCTTTGCGGCAAAAGCGGCGAGTGTCTTGGTTGCTTCGGAATAGAGCACACCGCCGCCCGCGATGATCACAGGCTTCTTGGCGACTTTCAGCAAATTGACGGCTTGATCCAACTCACGCGCATCAGGGCGCGGTCTGCGTGTGAACCAAACTTTTTCGTCAAAGAAGCTTTCGGGATAGTCATAGGCTTCGGCTTGAGTGTCCTGACACATGGCAAGTGTCACGGGGCCACATTCTGCAGGATCGGTAAGCACAACCATGGCGCGCTGCAAGGCGGGGATCAATTGTTCGGGACGGGCGATGCGGTCAAAATAGCGCGACACAGGCTTGAAGCAATCATTGGCGCTGATGGTGCCATCGCCGAAATCTTCGATCTGCTGGAGCACAGGATCAGGTATGCGGTTGGCAAACACATCACCGGGCAAAAGCAGCATGGGAATACGGTTCACATGGGCCACGGCGGCGGCTGTGACCATGTTCAAGGCGCCGGGGCCAATGGAAGTCGTCACCGCCATCATGCGGCGGCGATTGGATGCTTTGGCATAAGCGATAGCGGCATGGGCCATGGTTTGCTCATTGTGACCGCGATAAGTGGGCAGCTGCTTGCGGGCAGGAAACAGCGCCTCGCCAATGCCCGCCACATTACCATGGCCGAAAATAGCCCAGACGCCAGCAAAGATCGGCTGCTTTTTGCCGTCGATTATGGTCATCTGGTTCATCATAAATCTGACAAGCGCTTGTGCGGCGGTGAGGCGAAGTGTTTTGGCCATGCTATCTTCCTTGAGCCTTGTTCCAAATATTGACGAGGGAACCAAATTTACGGGCCATCATTTCAATGGCCACATCATCGGTGATTTTGCCAGAGAGCCAATTTTCGGCGGCGTCGTTGAAAATGGTGCGACCCACGGCAAAGCCTTTGACATATTTCTTGCCTGCCACTGCGGCAAAGCCCTTGGCGAGTTCGGCTTCTGGGGCTTCGAGGCCTAAAAGCGTGATGCCCCGACAGAGGGGGTCTTCCTTGTCGATCACCTCAGCGATTTCATCCCAGGCCGCAGGGTCAGCCTGTGGTTCGAGCTTCCACCAATCGGGCTTGATGCCCAATGCATAAAGCTCGGACATGGCGCGGGCGATGGTGTGTTTATCAAGTGGCCCATTTTTGCCCGCAATGATTTCGATCAACAATTCGCGGCCCACTTTGCGTGCTGTGGTGTAGAGATCACGCAGCTTGGCTGCTTGTTCGTCTTTCAAGGCCTTTGGATCATCCGGGTGATAGAAGGCCAGGCACTTTATCGTGTGGGTAACCGGCCAATCCACCAGACGTGCGCCCACATCTTGCGTGAACTCAAAGCGCAAGGGCCGAGAACCGGGTTGTTCCAGCGGGCGGCCAACCCACAGATTGAGTTTGGCAGCATCGAACATGGCTTCGCGGCCATAAGTATCATCCAGCAAGGTGCCAAAGCCTTCCTTGCCGCCCGAAACTTTGCCGATCGCCGTCATGGCAAGGCGTTTAAAGGGGGCAATCTTGCTGCGCTCAGCCCCCACGCGATCAGCCATGTCTTCCAGCTGCTTGCGGTGGTCGATAGCGAAGGACAGGATTTGATCGGGCTGTTTGCGGCGCGTTGTGGCCCAATGAATGTGGTTGATGGCTTCATCATGGCGCAAGGCATGATGTTTGGAACCGTGTTTGAGGAAATACTGGAGTTCAGTGAAGGTCACATATTCTGGTGAACACAGGAGGCGTGACACAGCAAATGCGCCACACGCATTGGCCCAGGTGGCGCAGGTTTGGTAACTCTCGTCTTTGAGCCAGCCGCGCAGGAATCCTGACATGAAGGCATCGCCAGCGCCCAGCACATTATAAACCTCAATCGGGAAGCCAGTTCCGACAATTCCTCCCTCAAGTGAGGAAGGAATTGTCTCTGGATAAACCACGCATCCCATGGGGCCGCGCTTCAAGACGATGACACCCTTTGAGTATGAGCGGATGACGCGCAAGGCTTCGAGTGTATCTTCCGTGCCGCCCGCAATATGCACCTCTTCTTCGGTGCCGATGATCAGATCACAATCAGCCAGAATGGATTGGAGGTGGGCGGTCACTTTGTCTGACTTGATATAACGCTCTTCACCCGCGGCATGGCCAGCAAGGCCCCAGAGGTTTGGGCGGTAATCAATGTCGATAATGATGCGGCGCTTGTGTTTCTTGGCAATAGCCATGGCTTTGCGTTGGGCGGCATCGGTGTTGGCTTTGGCAAAATGCGTGCCCGTGACCAATAGTGCCTTGGCAGAGAGAACAAAATTTTCATCCACGTCGCTTTCATCGAGGGCTGAATCGGCGCAGTTGTCGCGGTAGAAAATCAGGGGGAAGGTTTTGTCGTTTTCAACGGCGAGAAGAACCAATGAGGTGAGGCGCTGCTTATCTGTCACAATGCCTTTGGTGGACACACCTTCTCGGTTCATTTGTTCGCGCACGAAGCGGCCCATTTGTTCATCGCCAACGCGGGTAATGAGGCCTGATTTGAGGCCGAGGCGCGCCGTGCCGATGGCAATATTAGAGGGCGAGCCGCCCACGGATTTGGCGAAAGAAGCAATATCCTCCAGCCTTGCACCGATCTGCTGGCCGTACAAATCAACCGAACACCGGCCCATGGTGATGACATCAAGAGTGGTCAAAGCTGCCTCCGCGCATAATTCACGTCTTTGAAACAACAATTCTAAAAATAAGTCAACATGGAATAAATATTCTATTTATTTTTCCGTGCCACTGCGCCGTTCCGCCACAGCCACCGTTATTGTCATGGCCAAGGCCAGAGTGGCCGCCATGGAGCGGAAGCCTTCAAAATTCGCTTCCTGCACTTCAAACCAAAGTTTGGAAATTGGGGCCAAGGGAGAAAATGGTGAATCTGTAATCGAGATGATGGGCACCTGTCTTGCCGCTGTATCTTGGGCCAGTTTTACGGTTTCGGACGCATAGGGCGTGAAGCTGATGGCCAGAATCACATCGCGCTGGCTTGCAAAGCTCACATCTTCTGCCGCAAGGCCTCCCATGGCGCCGATCAGGTGGTTGCGCACGCCCAATTTCCCGAAAGCATAAGACATATAAGAGGTGATGGGGAAGGAACGGCGCAGGCCAATCAGAAAAATCGTATCGGCATTG
>JAGWUY010000154.1 GCA_028868255.1 Alphaproteobacteria bacterium
CAAGTGTCCATGCCAAGATCGCGCATTACCTCTTCAAGCGATACCGTCTTGGCACCCGACTTGTAAAACTCATCAAGCCGTTTTTCCGCGATATAACTATCTTCCAAATCTTCAATGTAATTCAGTATGGCTTCCCGCGCATAAAAGGTTTTCGTCCGCCCAGTTTTTTTAGCCATATCGGCAAGGCGATCTTCGATTTCTTTGGGAAGTCTGATAGCAAGCATGGCTTTCTCCTTGCTATACATATATAGCAAGTATCCTAACCCTTCAAGTCACACTTGCAGGAATAGCCTCTAGGCGCTAGTTCACCTTCACATCCAAACGCAGCGAGCATTCCATGAACTCTTATAATCTCTTCCTTCTCCCCGGTGATGGCATTGGCCCCGAAGTGATGGCGGAGGTAGAGAAAATTCTCGCTTGGTTCACCAAGCAGGGCATCGCCACATTCAAGACTGATCGCGGCCTTGTGGGTGGCTGCGCCTATGACGCTCATGGCAAGGCGATTTCCGAAGCGGACATGGCAAAGGCGCAAGCCGCCGATGCCGTGCTGTTCGGTGCCGTGGGCGGCCCGAAATGGGATAAGGTGCCTTATGATGTGCGCCCCGAAGCAGGCCTTCTGCGCCTGCGCAAAGATTTGGGGTTGTTTGCGAATTTGCGCCCCGCCATCTGTTATCCAGCTTTGGCAGATGCCTCGTCGCTCAAGCGTAATGTGGTTGAAGGTCTCGATATCCTCATTGTGCGCGAACTCACAGGCGGCGTTTACTTCGGCGAACCCAAAACCATCACCGATCTGGGCAACGGTCAAAAGCGCGGCATTGACACGCAAGTCTATGACACGTTCGAAATTGAACGCATCACTCGCGTGGCTTTCGAGCTGGCCAAGACCCGAAAAAACAAAGTGTCCTCTGCCGAAAAGCGCAACGTAATGAAGACCGGCGTGCTCTGGCATGAAATCGTCACTCGAATCCATGCCACCGAATACAAAGATGCCACTCTGGAACATGTTCTGGCTGATAATTGCGCGATGCAGCTGGTGCGCTGGCCCAAGCAATATGATGTGATTGTGACTGACAATCTGTTTGGTGACGTGCTCTCTGACGTGGCCGCCATGCTCACAGGCTCACTCGGCATGTTGCCATCAGCCTCACTGGGGGCACCCGATCCTAAAACCAAGCGCCGCAAGGCCTTGTATGAGCCCGTGCACGGCTCAGCGCCTGACATTGCAGGAACCGGGGCGGCAAACCCCATCGCCATGATTGCTTCCTTCGGCATGTGTCTGCGCTATTCTTTTGGAATGGGCGATTGGGCCGACAATTTGGACAAGGCCATTTCCGCTGTTCTGGCCAAGGGCCTGCGCACCAAGGACATCGCTGGAGACATGCCAGCCAACGCCTCCACCACGCAAATGGGCGAAGCCATCTTGAAAGAATTGCAGGCCCTGGCATGATTGAGCGCCCGAACTTCAGCATTGCCGGACGCACAAAGGCGTTTGGCTATGCCTGGAGGGGCCTTGTCTATGCCATCAAAATTGGCCATGCTTTTTGGCTGCAAACCCTCATCGCGGCTGTGGTCATCGCTGTCGGCCTCTATTTGCATTTGAGCCTGAGCGACTGGCGCTGGATTGCCTTGGCCATAGCGCTGGTCCTGACCACCGAAATCATGAACACGGCGGTCGAAACCGTCTGCGATGCTCTACATCCGGATCATCACCCATTGATTGGCCTCGCCAAGGATGTGGCAGCCGGAGCCGTGCTGATGTCAGGCTTCGGGGCAATTGCCATCGGGCTCCTCACCCTCTGGCCTTACGTGTTTTGATCCCTGCTCACCTGAACAAGTCGCAAGTCTGGTCCTATTGCCGCAAGGTCAATTGATTGCCTTCAACCGCATAGCCTTTCAAGCGCGAGAGGAAAGACATGCCCAGCAAATTCGTATCAAGTTCGCCTGGTCGCGCCACGCTGGCTTTCACGTCTGACAGACTGATAGACGCGATGCGCATTTCCCCAATCCCAATCGGGGCAACCTTGGTTGTGCCGTTGGCCGTTGAAACAGTCTGCGTGTAGCTATCTTCCCCGGTCAGCAAGCCCAGCCGCAGCGCCGTCTCATGCGTCAGCACCACGGAACTCGCGCCCGTATCGACAACAAAACTCGTGCTTTGCCCATTCACTGCTGCATCGAGTTGGAAATGAGCCTCATCAGCCGCCTTGTTGATCACCACCACGCCATCACTGCGGCTCATGGCCCGGCCCGGCATCAACACGCCCAGGATTCGGTCTTTGACCGATAAAAGCTCCGGCTGATAGGCATAACCCCCAACCAACAGCACCAGCAGCCCCAACCAGATGGCCACATGGCCCCCGGCCTTTTGCGAGGCCCCACGATAGCGGCGCACCGCATACGGCAAGTAAAACGCCAACAGTAAGCACCCAACGAGGATGCCCATCATCTGATCCCCGTTCATGTCCCACCTCCAAAGCGGGTTAGCATCACTCAGCTGTTCCGCTTGCGCGCCGCCAGCGTGCGCAGGCGCAACGCATTGAGCCGAATAAAGCCCGCCGCATCCTTCTGGTCATAGGCGCCGCGATCATCTTCAAACGTCACCAACTCATTGCTGTAGAGTGACTTGGGAGATTTGCGTCCCACCACAATCACATTGCCTTTGTAAAGCTTTAGGCGCACCACACCTTCCACATGCTCTTGGGATTTATCAATCATCGCCTGCAGCATTTCGCGCTCCGGCGCAAACCAGAAGCCGTAGTAAATCAGCTCGGCATATTTGGGCATGAATGAATCTTTGAGATGCGCCGCCTCACGATCCAGCGTAATGGATTCAATGGCGCGGTGCGCCACGCTCAAAATCGTGCCGCCGGGTGTTTCATAAACCCCGCGTGACTTCATGCCCACGAAGCGGTTTTCAACGAGGTCCAACCGACCAATGCCATTGTCATGGCCCAGACGATTGAGTTCAGTGAACAGCGCAGCCGGCCCCATAGCCTTGCCATCAATGGCAATGGGGTCACCTTTCTTGAAGTCAATTTCAATATAGGTGGCCTTGTCGGGCGCATCTTCCGGCGCAATGGTGCGCTGATAGACAATGCTCGGCGGCTCAACAAACGGGTCTTCCAACACTTTGCCTTCGGATGATGAGTGCAGCAAATTCGCATCCACAGAAAATGGCGCATCGCCACGCTTGTCCTTGGATACGGGGATTTGGTGGGTTTCCGCAAAATTGATTAAATCTGTGCGGCTCTTAAAATCCCATTCCCGCCAGGGTGCGATCACCTTGATGTCGGGGTTAAGCGCATAGGCTGTGAGCTCAAACCGCACTTGGTCATTGCCCTTGCCGGTGGCCCCATGCGCAATGGCATCAGCGCCCGTTTCCGCGGCAATTTCAATCAGGCGCTTGGCAATCAAAGGCCGCGCAATGGAGGTGCCCAACAAATAAACCCCTTCATACATGGCATTGGCGCGGAACATGGGGAACACAAAATCGCGGATGAATTCATCACGCACATCTTCAATGTAGATTTGTTTGATGCCCATCAGCTGCGCCTTCTGGCGTGCGGGCTCAATCTCACCACCCTGGCCCAGATCAGCGGTGAAAGTCACCACTTCGGCATTATATTCGGTCTGCAACCATTTCAGAATGATCGACGTATCAAGCCCGCCCGAATAAGCGAGAACAACTTTTTTGATTTTGGATTTTGCGGTCATGGGAAAGCCATCCTGTGTGTGATGGGAAGCGACCTATCACGCCGAAGCCGATGTTCGCAACCCCGCGAAACGCCCCGCGACAAACCAGTAGACACAGCCCGCAACCGCACCAATGATTGCGCATTCCAGCATGATCTGATTGTCAAACCACAGGCGCACCAGAGCGCCCAGCCCAGCCCCAACGGCAGCATAGACAAAAACATCGCGCCAGCCCTTGCCCTCGGCAAAATAAATCAGAATGGTCGCGGGCAATAGACTGATCACAATCGTCCAAAAACCCAGGACCACCCACACCTGAGCAATTTCAAAAAGTCCATGCCGCGGCACGGAATAGGCACTGACAATTTGGAAAAACACCAGCGTCAAAAGGCTGGCGGCAACAACCACAGAAGCAAGATAGCCCAGAATAATGCGTTTGAAAGGAATCACGATGGTTCCGCACGGCTGTAACGTTCGCCCAATCCCAGCATAACACCATGATGCATGGCAACACCCAATTCCAAACTCTGGGCAATCCGCTTGGCGCGGTCGATGAACACCTCAGCCGCTTGAGGCGGGCAAAGCTGATGCGCTGTCTTTTCAAAGATCGAAAGCCAGCGGTCAAAATGGCTGCCATCAATCGGCAGCGGCATATGCGCGGGCATCGGCCGCCCATGATAGCTGCCGGTGAGCAGCGTGACCGATGACCAGAACGCACACATGCGGCTCAGATGCGGTCCCCATTCGGTGATATGTTCAGCAAAAATCGGCCCCAACACCTCATCCGCGCGCACGCGAGTATAAAAACCATGCACCAGCGCCTTGATCATCGCATCATCGATTCCGGTGCGCGAAACAATCTCCGCCGTAATCGCCGCCCTGCGTGCTGCCTGATCCATAACCGTTCTCCGTTAAGCAAGCGCTCTATCTCAATAAAAGATGTATTTCAAATGCATGATAGTCGCACGCCCCCAAGCTTCGTCATGCCAGCGCGGGCTGGCATCCCGCTAGAGCTTGCAGCAAAAGCAAATTTGTATTTCATTCCACTCATGCTCGAAAAACACCCCGCTGTTTACATCATGGCAAGTCGTTATCGTGGCACGCTTTATATCGGCGTCACCAGCGCCTTGTGGAGCCGCGTCTGCGATCACAAGAACGAGCGCCACTCAGGCTTTACCTCCGACTATGCCGTGAAGACTCTGGTCTGGTATGAACATCACCTCTCCATGGAGGCGGCCATCAAGCGCGAAAAACAATTGAAAGCGTGGAAGCGCGCCTGGAAGTTTCGGTTGATCGAAGAGATGAATCCAAACTGGCTTGATCTGCACGACTCAATCGATGAATTGGCAACTCTCGTAGAACCCAAAGCGGGACCCCAGCCTCCGCTGGGGTGACGGAGCGAGGGAGAAATCATCGCGCCAGAACACCCCTACGCTCCCGTCATGCCAGCGAAGGCTGGCATCCCGCTAAGACTTCCGAGATAGGATCCCTGCGGACTTGATCTTCTAGTGCAACGTTACCTCACTCCCTGAAACTTCGATATTGCACTGTTTCAGGTCTGAATAAGGACAAGACTGAATTCTATAGATGCTATAGCTAAATCCAAGAAATAGAACACCAACGCACAATAGAGAAAACGGGTAACCAAAATTGATTCTTGCGTAGTTGGACATCAAGTTACTGTCGTCAGGTGCAGCGTCTTCACCGTGATAGAACTTCTTGCCTTGGGGGTTATCTTTTGAAAAATCCCAATTCGCTTTTCTGTAAAATCTCAGTTCAGCGATATAGTGCCAAATAAGATAGATCAGTGCGCCCAACAGGATTGGATCAGCAATCACCAAGAACCATGGCATATCACCTCTCACTCGCCCGCACTTTCATGCTCTCGCTCTTCAGCTGCCCACACGCCGCCATAATATCGCGGCCGCGTGGCGTGCGAACTGGGCTCGCATAACCAGCATTGTTCAGAATCTCTGCAAACACTTCAATCGTGTCCCACCCGCTGCATTCATAAGCCGTGCCCGGCCACGGGTTGAAGGGGATCAGATTGACCTTGGCCGGAATG
>JAGWUY010000155.1 GCA_028868255.1 Alphaproteobacteria bacterium
CTGCGTGAGGCGATTAGCCCTGGTGTTGATGGTGTGGATGTGGCGCTGCGCCTGAATTTCGGTGCCGCTGATGTGGTGGTTGCCGTTCCCGAATGTTGGCTTGATGTGGCCGTGATGGCCGATTTAGATGATGTGGCAGAGCAATTTTACCGCCAGCATGGGCGCAGGCTGCGCGTGGCTACCAAATACTTTAACCTCACACGTCGCTTTTTTTCAGAAAAGGGCTTGAGTGGCTACAGGCTGGTAGAAAGCCTAGGCGCAACCGAAGGGGCACCGGCTGTTGGAACTGCTGAATTGATCGTGGACATCACCACAAGCGGTGCAACTCTCAAAGCCAACCAGCTTAAGATTTTGGATGACGGCTTGATCCTTGCGTCATGCGCAATGTTAGCCGTGCGTCGCGACGCAGAAAACGATTCAAGGTTGCGCAAATTAATCGAACTCACGCAAAAAGCAGTTCTTATATAAAGCGGTTGCAATAGACGGGTAGTAACAACACCTTCGCTTGCAAATTCTGCAACGAGGAGTAGAAATTGCAGATCGCGTTCAGATCCTTTCTGTTTGTCTGACGTGATCAGTGTCTGTGTGGTGTCGGCATCGCCCCCGGTCCGACGTTGCGCCTTTTGGCACAGGTTTGCGGCAAACAGATTGGGTGCAGGGGGCTTGCGGCGTGCTGCAAGTCTCCTGTATTTTTAGGAATGGCTCAGCGTGGGTGTTTTCCATCAGAAATCAATAATCTGGGAAGTGAAAGTGTTATTAGAACTGTGGCGAGCGGGATAGCAAAATAGAATCCAATTGTCGCAAAGCCAACCGCGCCTAAAATACCACCCAATAGATAAGCAAAAACGATCCGCATAAGCGTTGATAATTTTTGGAGGTCCGCATGAATTTTTGATTTGGGACTAACCAACCCAAACAATGCACGCCCAGTTTCAATGCCAATGTCAGTAATGAGCCCGGTCACATGGGTGGTGCGCACGCGCGCCTTGGAAAGTTTGGTAATTGTCGCATTCTGCATACCCATCAAAAAGCATAGCCAAGCAAGTTGAATGATCACATAGTCAGCCCCAAACATGTGACCGGAAAACGAAAATCCAAAAAGAGAAAGCCCCTGCACAAAAATGGGCAAAGCATACTGATGGCGGCTGTGGTGCAATCTCGCCCAAACGACCATCATTGAGCTGAAGGTGGCCCCCGAGACAAAAGACAAGATTGCAATACACGCAGAAAAGGCAAGTGCGTAATTACCGGTCGGCAAACTGTCTGCCACTTGTGAAACATAGCCTGTCATGTGTGAGGTGTACTTGCCAACGGCAAAAAAGCCACCTGCATTCACAGCTCCAGCAATTGCAGCAAGCAAGGTGGCCAACAATCTGTCGGTGATGGGGATGCGGCGATGGGCCATCAAAGCATGTGCCACCACAAACACGTTTCGGCGCCTCCGCGGACGCTTAAATGGGGCTACGCCAGTCACGGCCTGATGCTGAAGGGTCATGGTCTATATTGCCAACAAGCCAAGGCATTTTGCAAGGTGGCTAAAGCCTTCTGCGCCATCGCCGCAATATTGGCAGAGTTAATGTGGATCAACAGGCATTATAGTGGATCACGAATCAGTGGAGAATAATAATGAGCATCAAGGCCCTCGTTACAGCCGCATCACTTTTGGCGTTGGCAACATCTGCGCAAGCAGCGGCAACCTGTGGCAACACTGAACAAGGCTTTTCTGGCTTTTTGGCGGGTGTCAAAAAACAGGCGGCAAAAGCTGGCATCAGTGGCGAAGCCTTGGCGGTGCTAGACAGTGTTCGTTATGACCCTTCAATCATCAAGCGTGACCGGGCCCAGAATGTGTTTGCCCAAAGCTTCTTGCAGTTTGCTGGCCGCATGGCGACGGACGGTCGCACAACCAAGGGCCGTGCATTGATTGCGCAACACAAAGCTACATTTGATGCCGTGCAGCAGCAATTTGGTGTGCCCGCGCCCGTCATCACCGCGTTCTGGGCGTTGGAAACGGATTTCGGCGCGGATATCGGCCGTTCACCCACCGTACAGGCCTTGGTAACTCTGGGCTGGGATTGCCGTCGCCCTGAAAAATTCAGGGCACAAATCATCCCCGCTTTGATGTTGATCCAGAAAGGAGACCTTTCACCTGCTGAAATGCAAGGGGCTTGGGCGGGTGAAATCGGCCAAACGCAGTTTATGGCATATGACTACAATGAAAGTGCTGTAGATTTTGATGGCGACGGCCGCCGCAATCTGCGGGACTCGATCCCTGATGTTATTGCTTCAACCGCCAATCTGCTCAAAAAAGGGGGTTGGCAGGCAGGCCAACCCTGGTTACAAGAAGTGAAGTTGACTGGGGATTTGCCATGGGACCAAGCGGATCTGGCAATCAAGCACAGCCGGTCAGATTGGGCAAAGTGGGGCGTTGTTGCCGCCAGCGGCAAGCCTATCAAGGCGGATGGCATGGCCGCTGCATTGCTTTTGCCCATGGGCCGCAATGGCCCAGCGTTTTTGGCCTACAACAATTTCACAACGGCTTATCTGAAGTGGAATGAAAGTCTGGTCTATTCCACCACCGCAGCTTATCTTGCCACCCGCATTGCTGGTGCCCCAAAAGTAAGCCCTGGTCGCGGTCAAGTGAATGTGCCAAGTTATGAAGAAGTTGTCGCCTTGCAGAACAAGCTAGCAGCCATGGGCTATGATGTGGGTAAGTCCGATGGCAAGATTGGTGCAGGCACAAGAGCAGCCGTTAAAGCCGAGCAACTGAAAATGAATTGGCCCGCAGATTCCTATCCCAGCAAGGATTTCATTGCCAAGTTTTTGGGCGGTTGATTAATGCCTCGTGCGCTATGTCAGCGACGCATCTTGCGCGTCAATAATTGATTGAGCAAGCAGGCGTGGGGTGCGCCGTTTTTCCACGCCACGAAAAGTATACAAACCAATTTCTCATATTGCAGCGAGCCACCCTTGACTCAACGCGGCTTGTGCGTTCTAAATTTGAACTGCCAAAGGTATGACAATTGCCGAACCGCTTGGAAAACACCACTTTGCCATTTGCTGGACTTGCTGCTGATAACATCAGCAAGTCCTTCGCGGAAAACCTCGTTCTGAAAAGTGTAACGTTGAATTTTGCGCCTGGCCAAGTGCATGCTTTGATTGGCGAAAACGGTGCTGGCAAGTCAACGTTGATGAAGATTTTGGGCGGCTATCAGCTACCATCATCGGGCCAACTGCTGCTGGACGGAAGACCAGCCGCGTTTGCATCGCCCAAACAGGCTGAAGCTCAAGGCATTGTGCTGGTGCATCAGGAAATTCATCTCGCACCCCATCTTACCGTCGCTCAAAATATTTTTCTTGGGCGCGAGTTGCGCAAAGGCATTTGGGCAGATGACAAGCGCATGAACGAAGCGTCAAGTCAGCTGTTGTCGAATTTGAATCTGACGATTGATCCACGAGTGGTTGTTGAGAGCCTGCCCATTGCCAAGCGCCAAATGGTGCAAATTGCGCGCGCATTGTCTGGCCCACATAAGACGGTGATTTTTGATGAACCGACAGCTTCATTGACCCCGCATGAAAGCGAAGCACTCTTTGCAGTAATCGATTCCTTGAGACAGAAAAACAAAGCCATCATTTTCATCTCCCACAAATTAGATGAGGTCAAGCGCTTATCGGATGTTGTGAGTGTTTTGCGCGATGGCAAACTTGTCGCCCACCAGCCTGCGCAAACGTTGCAACCCGTTGATATGGCGCACTTGATGGTGGGGCGCGAATTGGGGCAGCTATACCCACCGAAATTGCCCGCCGATGATGGCGAATCGGTCTTGCAAGTGCATAGCCTTAGCGTGCCCGGCTTTGTGAGAGGTGTGAGTTTTAATCTGAAGTCGGGTGAAGTCTTGGGCTTTGCCGGTTTGATTGGTGCCGGCCGCAGCGAAAGTTTTGAGGGCCTCATGGGGCTTCGCGCTGCAACAGGCGATATTGTGGTAAGAGATCAAAAATCAGGTCCGTTTTCTGGCCCCAAAGCAGCGGCAAAATCGGGTCTTGCCTATGTCACCGAAGACCGTAAAGGCAAAGGCCTGCTGCTGGAAAGCCCCCTCGCAAATAATTTAACGCTTTCAACGCTAGGAAAATTTACCCGCGGAGGTTTGATTGATCGGCGTGCTGAAAATCTAGCACTTGATCAAGCCATTACCGATTTTGATATCCGTGCAAAGTCTAAAATGATTGATGCAGGGCGCCTCTCGGGCGGCAACCAGCAAAAGCTTCTGCTTGCAAAAACTCTGTTGGCCAATCCTTCTGTCATTATCATAGACGAACCGACACGCGGTGTTGATATTGGAGCCAAGCAGCAAATCTATGAGTTGATCGTGAAACTCGCAAAAGCAGGAAAATCCATCGTCATAATCTCGTCGGAAATGCAGGAGTTGATTGGCCTTTGCCACCGTGTCTTGGTGATGCGGCAAGGGCGCATAGCAGGTGAGGTTGCGGGGAAAGAGATCAATGAACGCAATATTGTAACACTTGCCACAGGCACCGCATAAAAGGCTGCATGATGAACGCATCACTTTCGCAATATTTCAATCTCAAGCAGGCAGCACCTTTCATTGCCCTTGTCGTGTTGATTCTGGTGGGCAGTCTCGTCCACCCCAATTTTTTGACCTATGACAATCTGGTGCAGAATGTGGCTACACGCACATCCTTTATCGCCATCATCGCCATTGGCGCAACTTTTGTGATGTCAGCAGGCGGACTAGACCTTTCAGTGGGGTCGATGGCCGCCTTCACGGCAGGCACGATGATACTGTTTTTGAAATCGGGTGAAGCAACAGGAGGTGCAGTTTTGATTGCAGAGGGCATGGTACTGGCGATTGCAGTGGGTGTGCTATGCGGAATGGCCAACGGTGCTATTGTCACTTTAGGGCGCATAGAACCCTTCATCGCTACGTTGGGCACCATGGTCATTCTGCGCTCACTCTTCACCTATCTCGCCAATGGAGGTTCGCTCTCCATCAGCCCAGATTTGAAAGATATTTATGCACCTGTTTATCAGGGAACATTCTTGGGCCTTCCCATCCCTGTGTTGGTGGTGCTGGGCGTGGGCGCACTGGCAGCGCTGTTACTGTACAAAACGCCTTTCGGGCGGCATGTGTTGGCTGTCGGCTCAAACGAAGATGTGGCGCGTTATTCCGGTGTGTCTATCTCGGGCATAAAGGCGTTGACTTATGCCATTCAGGGTTTGTGCGTAGCCATTGCAGTTGTGCTCTATGTGCCACGTTTAGGTTCGGCCAATTCGGCAACGGGCCTCTATTGGGAGTTGCAGGCCATCACTGCTGTCGTGGTGGGCGGCACGCTGCTGAAAGGCGGGCGTGGCCGCATTTGGGGCACCATTGTGGGCGCATTCTTTCTAGAAATTATCGGCAACATTCTCACCTTGTCCAATGTCAATGTCTATCTCATTGGCGCGGTGCAAGGTGCCATTATCATTGTGGCCATGCTAATTCAGCGCAGTTTGAACCGCAGAACCACGTAACAGGGCAATGCCGGAGCCCTTTTAATCCGGCCAAGGAGGATGAACATGAAAAGACGTCAATTTGGTTATGCCGCCATTGCCCTCGCTGCCGCCGCAGCCAGTGCTCGCGCTGAAGACAAGCCCGTCGTGATTGGGGTGTCGATTCCTGCTGCCGATCACGGCTGGACTGGCGGCGTGGTTTATCATGCCAATCGCAT
>JAGWUY010000156.1 GCA_028868255.1 Alphaproteobacteria bacterium
CATGGCCGTGCAAACCAATCCGGACATTCGTGATAGACTAGAAGCATTCTTTGCCAAAAAAGCCAAACGCCTCGAACCAGGTTCCACTCAAGAATGATAGAATATAATCCGCCCCTCGCCCAATTGCTTCTGGCAATGCGCGTTGCAGGCAACCTGAGCGCAGAAGGTGACAGCAGACTTTCTCTCGAAGACGCACAGGCCGTTTTATCTGAAGCAGGACGCTTTGCTGCGGACCGTATTGCACCACTCAATCGGATCGGCGATCAAAAACCAGCTAAGCTCTCAAATGGTTTAGTCACAACTCCTCCTGGCTGGAGCGAACTCTACAGGGATTGGTGCGCCGCGGGGTGGAACAGCCTTTCCGGTCCGCTCGCATATGGCGGGCAGAGCCTTGGCATGCAGATGGCCACAGCTTGCACCGAGCTATGGAACTCATCGTCTATGGCTTTTGCACTGTGCCCGTTGCTGACGACAGGAGCCATAGAAACAATTGCAGCGCACGCAGCTGATGACCTTAAACAATTTTATTTACCTCGGATGATTGCGGGCGAATGGTCAGGAACAATGAACTTGACGGAGCCTCAATCAGGTTCCGATCTTTCGCAGCTTCGCTGCAAGGCAAAGCGTAGTGGCGATGGCAGTTACATTATAGCAGGAAGCAAAATATTCATCACTTATGGTGAACATGATTTCACATCGAATATCATTCATTTGGTGTTGGCGCGGCTTGAAAATGCACCACAAGGCACCAAGGGTATTTCACTTTTTCTTGTGCCGAAATATTTGCCTGGTGGCTCCCCAAATGACGTTGAATGCCATTCTTTGGAACATAAGCTTGGCATCCATGGTTCACCGACGTGCAGCATGAGTTATGGCAACAAAAATGGAGGAGCTAAAGGCTGGTTGATTGGTGAGGAGAATCGTGGCCTTGCTTGCATGTTCACCATGATGAACAATGCTCGTCTTCTGGTTGGAGTGCAGGGCGTGGCGTTGGCTGAACGGGCTACACAGGCCGCCTTTCAATTTGCCAAAATGCGCAAGCAAGGACGGCTATCGCATTCAGCTTTTGAACCCAGTGAAATCATTCACCACCCAGACATTAAGCGGATGCTCTTGGAAATGCGCGCAAAGACGGCTGCGGCGCGACTTTTGTGCATGGCAACCGCGTCTGCTATTGACGAAAGGCAAGAGGCAACAGCTTCTCTTTTGACACCGTTGGCAAAGTCTTTTGCAACAGACATAGCAAACGAAGTCGCTTCAGCAGCAATCCAAGTTCATGGCGGAATGGGTTACATTGAAGAAACAGGCATAGCCCAGATCTATCGGGATGCGCGAATTTTGCCCATATATGAAGGAACCAATGGTATCCAAGCGATTGATCTGGTTACCCGCAAGTTGACACTTGACGATGGCAAATGTCTTTCTGAATTGCTACACGGCTGCAAAAATGACCTAGCATCTGTTGTCAGCCCGGCACTAGCAGCCGACTATGTGGATGAAGTCAGGAGGCAATCAGAAGCGCTTACAACATCCTCCAACACTCAGCAGGCACTTGCGGCTGCTACGCCCTTTACGCGTGCATTGGCTAGTCTTGTGGCAGCAGCCTATTTGGCTAAAGCCTCCAGACTGGCGCGGGGAAGTTCGTCGGAAGAAGAAGCCGAAACAAATGCTCGCCTGTTTGCAATGGGTGAGTTACCCATAGCATTATCTGGCGCCAATGCAGCCATTACGAATGCTGCTCTCGTATTCAATTCTAGTTTGGCTTAAAGGCTTCGTTACCGAAGAATGACACCAAATGAAAGTTGCTGTACCTGGTGGCTTTGACATGTCGCCCAGCCTACCAACTTCACTATCCCAAGCAAAAACTTCGTTGATTTGACCTTCATCCCACCGAGATGATTTCTTGTTTTGGCGTGAAATATCAATTGAATTCTTCGGTGTGCTTGCCCAAGGCCGCTCATCTTGAAGAGGGGGTTGCGTGTTCGCGTTACGCAAGCATCACCAGATTTCAAACTGCTTACAGTTTTGCCGCCTTTGCTTGCGCTTCAAGCAGGCCACGTTGATAGGCTTGGAAGCCCGCATTGGGTTGTTGAGCCTTAATGAAATCCAAGGCCGGGTCTGCCACACCGGTTTTCATTCCGGCTAATTGTTCAATCAGCGCTTGGCCACAAAACGGCACATAACTTTCGGAATAGCCACCTTCATGCACAATAGCCAAGCGGCCACTACACATCTCATCAGCAAGCGCCATGATTTCTGTTGTCATCCAGCGATAGCTTTCGCTGTGTAACATCATGCGTGCCAGTGGATCTAACGCATTGGCATCGAGACCAGAGGCGACAATGATCAGTTCTGGTTTATATTTGCGCAAGGCGGGTTTGACCAAGAGCTCAAAGGCATCACGGTAGGCTTGATCGCCGCTACCAGGAAGGAGTGGAATATTCAGATTGTAGCCAAGCCCCTTGCCCTGCCCGCGCATCTGCGCAAGGCCACTTCCAATAGGAAAGCAGTTTTCTTGATGGATGGAGATGGTTAACACATCTGCGCGTTCGAGATAAATCGCCTCAGTGCCATTGCCGTGGTGCACATCCCAATCCAGCACTGCAATGCGTGATAGCTTGTGTGTGGCAATAGCCTCTTCAATGGCTAAGGGAATGTTGGCGAGCAAACAAAAGCCCATGCCTTGATCCGGCAAACAGTGATGGCCAGGCGGGCGCGAAAGAATGTAAGCGTTTTTTACCTCAAGGCGGATTACCGCATCAATGCCAGCAATGGCGAGGCCCGCCGAGATCTTTGCAATCTCATAGCCGCCATGACCGAAGCTGGCTTCATGGCCAATATCGCCACCTGTCTTTTCGCTCAGCAGTTTAAAACGATGCAGAAAGGATTGCGGATGAATGCGCATGAGTTGAGTTTCTGTAGCGGGTTTGGCACTGCGTTGTTCAAGCATTGCCAACAAGCCAGAGACATCCATCAGTGATTTCAAGCGTCGCTTGGTATCTGGCGCTTCAGCAAGGCCTGTGCCATTGCTGGGCTGCACCCAACCGCCCACCGGAAAAATGCCGGCATATAGTTGGCCAACATGCCACATGCATCTTTCATCGTAAAAAAATCCAGTCTTTTTCATGCGTATATATAGCCCCCCGACACTATGATGTTTTCACCCGTCATATAAGTGTTAC
Organism: Alphaproteobacteria bacterium; assembly: GCA_028868255.1. Taxonomy (GTDB): domain Bacteria; phylum Pseudomonadota; class Alphaproteobacteria; order Rhizobiales; family Aestuariivirgaceae; genus Aestuariivirga. The sequence continues at coordinate 3,183 of JAGWUY010000156.1, forward strand.
GCGGGCCACCAGCCATCATCACCCATTCAGCCATTTCATGCGGTTCGCCGCCACGGCCCAATGGACTTGCCTTTGCCAATTCCGGCAAAAAGCCTAGCTCGCGTGCTTTCTCTGTAGCCATGCCAGCAGGTGCCACCGAATTGACTAAAATGCCATCGGGCGCTACAGCATGGGCCATGCTCTTGGTCAGGCTCACGACAGCGGCCTTAGTTGCTGCATAGTGCGCATTTTGCGGGTGGGCCTTAAAGGCATCCACAGATGTAATATTAACAATGCGGCCACGCACATGGGCTTTCGGCTGTTGTCTCTTCATGTGTTCAATCGCTGCCACCATCATATGATAAGTGCCTTTGACATTGATGGCATTTGAAGCATCCCAATCAGCATCACTAATTTCTAAGATGGGTTTGCGCGGATAGATGGCGGCAGAATTGACCAGCGTATCAACCCGGTCGAGCTTTTCGGCTAGCACTTTGAAGGCCGCATGAGCTGCGGGGCCGGTGCGAATATCACACACAGCAAAGCCTGTGACCAAGCCCAGTTGGCGGGCGGGAGCAAGCGCTGCTTCTGCTGATTGGCCATTGATGTCAATAATGCCGATGGCGGTAGCGCCCGCCTCAGATGCCATTTTGGCCAACAAGGCTCCAAAGCCTGAGCCACCGCCCACGATGACGACTGAAAGTCCGTTCATTCTATTTATCCTTGTTTTGTGCGCCCATTGCCGCGGCTGGTTGGGTGGGAAGAATATCAAAACGCGCAACATCGACCGAAGCCGGAAGCGCAAGAACCGCCAGCACCATGGTTGCCACATCCTTCGGCTGGACGGCAGAGTGGCCCGCATACATGGCGGCGCGGGCCTCCAGCGAAAGCAGGTTCTTATACAAATCCGTTTCCACACGACCCGCAACAATCTCGGTTACGCGCACTTGGGTGGATGCGAGATCCAATCTTAATGCCTGGGCAAAGCCCGCGATGGCGGCTTTGGTGGCGCAATAGACGGCAAGATTTGCAAAGGGCGCGTGACCCGCCGTCGAGCCCGTAAAAAAGATGTGACCAGAGCGCCGCTGGCGCATGGCTGGCGCAAGCATCCGCGTGAGGTAAATCACTGATGCGATGTTTACCGCAATAGCTTGATCAATGTCTTCATCACGCGTTTCGCAGAAATTCACTAGAGGCGGCATTATGCCTGCGTTGTTGACTAATACATCGGGCTGTAAGGCTTGAACCGCAAGTCGCGTCGCTTCGCGGTTTGCCAGATCGACCTGAATGCCCTTGATGCCAAGCGCTTCAAGTTCGACCAAGGCTTCGGTTCTGCGCCCCAGCGCAAAAACATCATAACCTTCTTCACGCAAGGCCAGCGCAATCGCCTTGCCTATGCCACTCGTTGCGCCTGTAACCACTGCTTGCATGTTGATCGCTTCTCGTCTGCTTCCCAATATAGCTTATCCGATCACTGGCTTTTGAAGGAAGGGCCAGTTCTCAATGGTCTGCCCTAAGCTTAAGGGAGCTACTCGTTACGCGGTTTTATTTATCCTTCTGGTCATCAGGGTGGCCAAGATCAACAAACCAGCCACCAAGCGCTTGCACAGATAGTGACTTAGGATCCGGAGGAGTTAAACTGCTTTCCAATGCAGCGCGGAACTGCTCGGTATTGTCTTGAGGATAAAAGCCCAAATGTTGTGAGAGGCGATTGTCAACCGTTTTGACAGCGTTATCGGAGATGCCAAAAGCGATTGTGTGGGCTACGCGCTGTGCCGTGAGGCTGGCGATAACAAGTCGAATACAATCATCAAACGAAAGCCAAGACCACAGCATACGATGATCAATGGGCTTCGGAAAAGATGAAAAGATGCGCAGGCAGACACTTTCTACGCCAAATTTGTCCCAATAGAGTTGGCCCAAATCTTCTACAAAACATTTGGATAAGCCATACAAACTATCAGGCCGATGTGGCGCGTGTGCGTCGATGTGATCTTCCCGGCTATGATATCCGATGGCATGAACCGAAGACGCATAGACAACGCGTTTTACACCATTTTTGCGCGCTCCTTCATAGACGTGGTAGCTGCCGCGAATATTGCTATCGAGAATATCTTGCCAAGGGCGCTCTAATGGTGCGCCACCAAAATGAATGATGGCATCAACCCCTTTGGTCAGTTTTTCGACGGCGTGTTGATCTGAAAGCTCACAGATCACGGCCTCTTCATTAGGCAGAAGATTTTTGATTTCTGTGCGATCTGACACCCGAAGCTTTTTGGCCAAAGGCGCCAGACCACGGCGCAACTCTGTTCCCAGTCTGCCCGCAGAGCCGGTGAGCAAGAGTGTTTCAAAGCACGGCGTTGTCATGTCATTCGAGACCTTGATGCAAGTTAAAAGTTGGATATGGCGTCCAATCCGGTGACAGTGCTGGACTGCACCCCATAACTGAGACACGCTAATTCGGTTACAGTGGTTGTCATGGTGCGTTTTACTTGGGTTTGTTTTGAACGAAGGCAGTTTCGAATTCAAGCGGCGAACGGTAGCCAAGGG
>JAGWUY010000157.1 GCA_028868255.1 Alphaproteobacteria bacterium
TTTCAGCCATCACAATTTGAAACCGTCCTCAACCTTGCTGCGCGGTTTTTCCGATGACTTCGCCATGCCCGTGTCGCGTTGGACAGAGAACCTAAAATCCGAATTGCCAGTAGGCAAAGACCTCGAAATTTTGATGGAATCCGATGACGTGGGCCTTTGCCTTGTCAATGATCCGGCAAAACGCCATATCTACATGTTCAATCACATTGAATATGACACCGGCTCTCTGGGTGATGAATACGCCCGCGATGTTGAAGCGGGCAAAACCATCAACATGCCAGCCTATTACTATCCAGAAAACAACCCAAAAGCCGCCCCACAAAACCGCTGGCGCAGCCACGCGCACTTATTGTTTGGCAATTGGATCAATGACCTCTACCAGACAACCCCCTTTGATCTCAACCACATCGGCAAACCCACAAATTAAACTTTCCCTTGTTTTCCGCCCCTTTGCCCCCAATTATGCAGCAAGTGGAAAGGACGGCACAGTTTGGATTTTGATCGCATTTGGGATGGCGCACGGCTAGCCACCGGCGGGCTGAAAGATTTCGCCACAGGCCTGGTTCAGCCCACATTGCGGTTGGGCGTAACCGGGCTGTCGCGTTCCGGCAAAACCGTTTTCATCACGGCGCTGGTACATGCCTTGTTGAAAAATGCACGCATGCCCGTGTTTGAAGCCCACACCCAAGGCCGCATCACCCGCGCCTATCTGGAGCCGCAGCCGGATGATGATCTGCCGCGCTTTGCTTATGAAGATCATCTGAAAGCATTGACCGCCGAAGAACGCCATTGGCCCGAAGGCACGCGCCGCATTAGCCAATTGCGCCTGACATTGGAATATGAGCCTGTGGGCTTTTGGTCCCGCAATCTGGGCTCTGGCAAATTGCATATTGATATCGTGGACTATCCCGGCGAATGGCTGCTGGACTTGCCATTGATCAACCAAACTTATCAGCAATGGAGCCACGCCACCATCACCGCCAGCAGGCTGGCCCCGCGTGCGGCCTTGGCCAGAGATTGGTACGCCCACTTGCAAACCTTAAATTCTGACTCACCGGCAAATGAAGTTGAGGTGCAAAAATCAGCCAGCTTGTTTACCGCCTATCTCGCCTCATGCCGCAAGGAAGACATCGCACTCTCCAGCCTGCCGCCCGGGCGTTTTTTGCTGCCGGGCGATTTGGCGGGTTCACCACTCCTTACTTTCGCGCCGCTGGAAGTGTCACCTGATGCCACGTTCCAGTCCGGCAGCTTGGGCGCGCTCATGCAGCGCCGTTATGATGCCTATGTCGCAAAGGTGGTGAAGCCATTCTTCTTTGGGCATTTCGCGCGTTTGGATCGGCAGATTGTGTTAGTCGACGTGCTGTCCGCCCTCAATGCCGGCTCCAAAGCGGTGGAAGATTTAAGCACGGCACTTAGCGATGTCATGGCCAGTTTCAGGCTCGGTGCCAATAATTGGGCGAGCATTTTGCTGGGCAGAAAAGTCGAGAAGGTGCTCTTTGCCGCCACCAAAGCCGATCAACTGCACCACACCAGCCACGACCGTTTGGAAGCCATTCTGCGCTTGCTGGTCAAAGATGCCATGGCCAAGGCGCAGTTTGCTGGGGCAGACATTGACGTGGCAGCTCTGGCTGCAATTCGCGCCACGCGTGAGGCTTCGGTGAATGTAAAAGGCGAGGTTCTGTCCTGCATTGCAGGAATTCCACAGGCAGGCGAAATTTTAGGAGCCACCCATTTTGATGGCAAGGCCGAAGCCGCCATTTTCCCCGGCGATTTGCCGCTGGATCCACAAGCCGCCCTTGATGGCAGCTTGGAAGGCCAGTTAAAGTTCTTGAAATTCCGCCCGCCCCTCTTAAGCGGCCCAAGCTTTTCGCATATCCGCCTAGACCGTGCGTTGGAGTTTTTGTTGGGAGATCGCATTCTGTGACGCAACACACCAAGCACGGCCACCGCGCGCCGCAGGCCTTCACGATAGAGCCGGAATCCAAAGTTGAAGCCAAGCGCAAAAGGCCAAAAGCCACCATTGAATTTGCTCCTGAAGGACCCGAGCAGGACGTGGCAACCATTCCTGTATCTGCCGCCGAAATGGCACCGTCACGCCCGCGTTGGGGCTTCATACTGATCTCGGCCTTGGCCACCTTATTCACCATGTGGCTGGGCTTGACGGTAGTCAAAACTGTAGAAGATTTTTTCGCCCAGTCCGTCTTTTGGGGCTACGTGGCTTTGACTGTGGCCAGCGTAGCGGGCCTCGCCGCACTGGCCATCATCATTCGCGAAATCTGGGGTTTGGCGCGCCTGCGCCGCATCGAGCATATCCAATTGGCTGCAGCCAAAGCGCTCAACCAAGACGATGCCAAATCCGCTGATACGGCAGTGGCCGAACTGAAAAGCCTTTATGCCGGCCGCCCTGAAATGGCTTGGAGCTTGAAGGATCTCAACGTCCACGCCGACGATATTATGGATCCCAAAGACCGCGTGCGCCTAGTTGAGCGCTATTTGGTTGACCCGCTGGATGAAACGGCCCACCGCATCATCGCCAGACGCGCGCGCCGCGTCACGCTTCTCACCACCGTTACACCCGCTGCCGCTCTTGACGTCTTCCTAGTCGGCGTTCAAAACCTGTCCATGCTGCGCGAGATCGCAAGCCTTTATGGTGGCAGGCCATCTCTATTTTCAACTTTAAAATTGGCCCGCATGGTGGTCACGCACTTGGCCGTGGCCGGCGGCCTCGCTTTGACCGATAATTTTCTTTATCTGTTCGTTGGCAAGGGCATTCTTGGCAAACTTTCCGCCCGCTTTGGAGAAGGCGCCATCAACGGCATCTTGACAGCCCGCATTGGCCTTGCAGCGCGCGAAGTGTGCAGGCCGATCCCACAAGAAAAATCAAAAGTGGAGACCCTGTCAAGCATGGCCAAGGAGCTGGCCAACTTCAGCAACTCTCCGGCAAAAGAAAATTAACTCTCCAGCCAAATTATCTAAAATTTTATGAAATTCAGAAAGCACTCTGAAATGCTGTCCCCCGTAACTTCACAGTTGAAAAGGGAGATGGGCAATGGCTTTCAAAACCGCGCCGAGCACAGCAGCATCAGTTGCCCGCTACAACGGCGATACTGTTGCAGCCAATATGGCGCTACTGCCGCAAGATGGTCTTCTGACCCTGATCACTTCTGTCTCGCATCTCGATGCTTTGGCCAAGCAATGGCAAAATCTTGAGCATGATAATGCCATCACCCCAACCGTTTTCCAATCTTTCGCTTGGACCAAAAGTTGGGCCGAAAATTATGGCAATGTTTCTGTTTGCAGCGAAATCCATGTCTTCGCGGGGTTTGTTGCAAATCGCCTAGTTTTTGTTTGGCCATTGATGAAAACCCACCACCTTGGCGTTTCCACGCTAACATGGTTGACTGACCCCATAGGTCAATATGGCGATATTCTCTGCGCCAAGGATCAAAATGCAGTACGCTGGATGTCAAACACTTTACAATTGATCAAACGCCTCAAAGGTATTGACATCATTCGCCTACGCCATGTGCGCGAAAATTGCTTGGTGTCAGCCTTCGCCAACGCACACTTTAAAGATGCAAATCTGCACGAACAGGCACCCTTTCTTGATCTCAACACGTTCTCTTCAGAGGCAGATTATGATGCGCGATACAATACGCAACAGCGCAAGCGCCGCAAGAAAATCCGTAGTAAGCTCGAAGAAATGGGGCCTGTGGAGTTCAAGTCACTTGTTCCCGGTTCGGTCAATGACCAAGCGATGAACGAGGCGATTGCTGAAAAAAACCTATGGCTAACGGAACGCGGGCGCTTTAACCGCGTTTTGGGCTGCCCGCGCCATGTGAGCTTCCTCAAATCGCTGTCGCGCCATCGGGCTGAGGATTTTGAGTTTATCACCACCGAATTGAGAGCTGGCGATAAGCCCGTGTCTTGGGAAATTGGCTTCAATTACAAAGGCACGCATTTTGCCTATATCACATCTCATGTAAATGCATTGACTGATCTATCGCCCGGGCGTTTGCATATGGATTTATCGCAACGCTTGGCTTTGGCCATGAAGCAACAACGCTTTGATTTGATGGTGCCGAACGACACCCACAAGGAATCATGGTGCTCTGCCAAGGTCGATACGAAAGATTATTACTTGCCTGTCTCTGTGATCGGCAAGTTCTATGGGCCACTCTATCTTTCCATGATCCGCCCCGCTATGCGCAAAGCCTACTATAAACTCCCACAAAATATTCTGCGCTTTCTGCAGCAACTGACCCGGCACTAGATACATACAGGTCAATCGGATTTCGGGTGGCAAATTCATCTGTGATCGATTAACCCTGTGGCATGACACAACAACAATCCGGAATGAACCCAACCGAATGGGGTCTTTTACTGCTGCTTTCTGCGATCTGGGGCGGATCATTTTATTTCTTCGCCATCCTGATCAAGGAACTGCCGGTTTTCACCATCGTCTTCCTGCGCGTATTTCTCGCCACATTGGCCTTATGGGTCGTGGTGCTACTCTCAGGCTTGAAAGCGCCAGACAGCCTTTCCAAATGGAAAGACTATTTCATCATGTGCTTGCTCAACAATGTAGTGCCCTTCAGCCTGATTGTCTGGGGCGAAAGCCGTGTGGCACCGGGCCTTGGTGCGGTACTCAATGCCACCACACCATTCTTCACGGTTTTAGTGGCCCATGCTTTCACCACCAATGAACGCTTGAGTTGGAACCGCCTGACAGGCGCTCTTGTGGGCCTGTTTGGCGTGGCGGCCATGATGGGGTTGGATGCCGTGAAAACCATGGGCAGCGACATTTACTATCAATTGGCTTTCGTGCTGGCCTCTGTTTGCTATGGCTTAAGTTCCGTCTGGGCGCGACGCTTTTCAGCTACTCCACCATTGGTCAATGCCGCCAGCCAAACAGCGGCATCCAGCCTTATGCTTTTGCCGCTGATGTTGATTTTTGATCACCCTTGGGCCCTGCCCATGCCAAGCAATTTGGCGATTTTCTCGCAGCTGGGTCTGTCACTTCTGTGCACAGCTGTGGCCTATATTCTGTTCTTCACTATTGTGAAAAGGGCGGGCTCCACCAATATCAGTCTGGTCACCTTCCTTGTACCCATCAGCGCCATCATCCTCGGTGCTGCCTTGTTGAACGAGCAAATTGGCATCAACCACATTCTTGGCATGCTGGTGATCGGTGTAGGATTGGCCTTGATTGACGGGCGCATTCCCGCCAAATTGATAGCCGCAACACGAGGATGAGCATGACTGATTTCACGCCATGGGCAGGAGCAGAGGGTGGCGCCCTGATTGGCCTAGCTGCCGTAATTTTGATGGCGGGTGCGGGCCGCATCATGGGCGCAACAGGGATTGTCCGTGGGCTGATGACCACCCAGTTTGATGAGGCCTTTAGCTGGCGTCTGGTCTTCATCGTCGGCCTGCTGATCGGCACAGCCTGGACGGCCCTTTTCACAGGCATCACTCACAGCATCAGCTTTGTACCCAACAATTGGGTGATTGCACTTGGCGGCATTCTTGTCGGTGCGGGGACGACTTTGGGCAATGGCTGCACCAGCGGCCACGGCATTTGCGGCATCTCGCGCTTGTCCAAACGCTCAATAACTGCCACTTGCGTATTCATGGCAGTGGCCATCATCACGGTCTATGTCGTCCGTCACATTGTGGGTATTATCTGATGCAAA
>JAGWUY010000158.1 GCA_028868255.1 Alphaproteobacteria bacterium
CTAAGCGCTCCAACGAAAATTCCAGCGAGCGCATGGCGCCATCATAAGTATAGTCATAAACTTCGCGACGGTTGGGCGTTTCAAAAAATTTGCCGATGCCGGTGCGTTGGTCGGGCGGGCAAGGTTCAAGAAGGCGACCCACTTTGCTGGAGAGCACATATGAGGCGCGTTTTTTGCTGTGCAGGAAAGGGTTCAGGCGCGTTTCTGACAAACCCAGGCCGTATAGAGGCGCCGTGTCATAATAACGAAGTCCGGCGGCCCAAGCGGCTTCTAACGTCGCCATCGCCTCCTTGTCGGAAATGGCGTGGTAAAGATTGCCCAACGGCGCAGCGCCAAAGCCCATTTCGCTGAAGCTGATGGTGGCGCCCGATGGGGCGGTAAAGTTGCGTTTTTTCATACAGGCCTCGGGATCAATGGTTGTGTGGCGTGATGTGGCAGACTATGGTTTTATCATACAATTTTGCAAGAGAGTTTCTGTCATGTCTGCACCTGCCATGCTTCGTCTTCACGCCACCGACAATGTTTTGGTGGCGACCCGCATCATTGAAAAGGGTGAGGTGGCGGCTGAGGGTGTGACCACCACCGCGCGTATCATGCGTGGGCACAAGATGGCGTGTGTCGATATTTCGAAAGGCACGCCTATTCGTAAATTTGGCCAGATCATTGGCTTTGCAAAAGCAGATATTGAGGCCGGTGATTGGGTGCATGAGCACAATGTGGAAATGGGCACATTGGCGCATGATTATGCTTTTGCACAAGCGGCAAAGCCTGAACCACTGTTGCCCGAAAATGAACGCGCCACGTTTCAAGGCTTTCGCCGCGCCAATGGCAAGGTGGGCACGCGCAATTATATCGGCATTATGACATCGGTGAATTGTTCGGCTACGGTGGCCACCTTTATTGCCCAAGAAATTACGCGTTCCGGCATTCTCAAAGATTACCCAAACATCGACGGTGTGGTGGCGCTCACACAGGATAATGGCTGCGTGATTGACTATCGCGGTGTGATTTTTGATATCTTTAAGCGTACCGCCTGGGGTTATGCCACCAACCCCAATATGGGTGGTGTGATGATGGTGGGCTTGGGCTGTGAAGGCTTTCAAATCCCGCGCTTCAAGGCCGCTTATGGCGTGGAAGAAAGTGAAACCTTCCGCACCATGACCATTCAGGAAACCGGCGGCACACGGAAAACCGTTGCTGCTGGCGTTGAAGCGGTCAAAGCCATGTTGCCCGCCGTCAATGCCGCCAAGCGCGAGACATGTTCCGCCTCCGAACTCATCGTGGCGCTGCAATGTGGTGGCTCAGATGGCTATTCTGGCATCACCGCCAACCCGGCCTTAGGCGCTGCCGTTGATATTCTGGTGCGCCATGGCGGCACGGCAATCCTTTCTGAAACGCCTGAAATTTATGGGGCGGAACATTTGCTCACGCGCCGTGCTGCCACCAAAGAGGTGGGCGAAAAACTGGTGGGCATCATCAAATGGTGGGAGGATTATACTGCCCGCAACAATATGGAAATGAACAACAACCCATCGCCCGGCAATAAGCTGGGGGGCCTGACCACTATTCTCGAAAAATCACTCGGCGCAGCAGCCAAAGGCGGCACCACCACGTTGAACGCCGTCTATCACTACGCCGAGCCTGTAACCGCCAAGGGCTTTGTTTACATGGATACACCGGGCTATGACCCCGTGGCTGCCACAGGCCAGGTGGCGGGCGGGGCAAATTTGATGTGCTTTACCACAGGCCGCGGTTCAGCCTATGGCAACAAGCCATGCCCCTCCATCAAGCTTGCCACCAACACACCCATCTATGAGCGCATGATTGAAGACATGGACATCAATTGCGGGGATGTGGTGGAGGGTGTTTCACTCGAAGCCAAGGGTGAAGAGATTTTTAGGTTGATGCTAAAAACTGCATCAGGCCAGAAGACAAAATCAGAAGAGCTGGGCTATGGCGACAATGAGTATGTGCCTTGGTATGTCGGCGCTGTGATGTGAGTTTTGCGCAGCCTTTTTTGCACCATGTTTTGCCGCCAAGTGTTTTTATCGGCCCCGTTTTAATTGTTAATCGACCCTTGGGTTTGACTGGCATATATTTTGCCTTCTGACTCTCGGGGGTGAGTCTTTATGGCACTATTTGGCGCAAAGAAAAACAAACGCAACACAAAGCGCAACGAACCACAGCTCTTTAACGATGGCGTGCGCGCTTTGCGTGCTGACCGCAAGCCTGTGAAAGCAAGGCGCGGATTTTTGCGCAGACTGTTTGGGCTCTTGATTTGGCTTGGGGTTTGGGGTGCAGTGGCGGGTGCCTTAGGCTTTGGCTATGTGCTGTTTTCGCTGAATGAGCGCGGCCTGCTAAAAATTCCGGAACGCCAGCCCGGAATCATGATTCTGGCCAGCAATGGCTCAGTGCTTTCTGAAGAAGGTGCGTTCTATGGCGATGCCGCACATATTGCAGATTTGCCTGATTATGTGCCCAATGCCGTGATCGCCATCGAAGACCGGCGCTTTCGGTCTCATTTCGGTATTGACCCCTTAGGCCTTGGTCGCGCCATGTTACGCAATGTGCTGGCGGGGCGTATGGTGCAAGGCGGGTCAACCCTGACACAGCAATTGGCCAAGAACCTGTTTTTGACACAGGAGAAAACCGCCACCCGTAAAGCGCAAGAAGCAGTGCTGGCGCTGTGGTTGGAATCCAAATTCAACAAAGATGAAATTTTACAACTCTATCTGAACCGGGTCTATTTTGGATCCGGGGCTTACGGCATCGAGCAAGCAGCGCGCACATACTATAACAAATCTGCCAATGAACTCTCTATTATGGAGGCCGCCACGCTCGCTGGGGTCTTGAAAGCGCCAAGCAATTATAACCCCGCAAAAAATCCAGGTGCAGCCCTCACGCGCGCGAAGTTGGTGGTGAATGCCATGGTGGAAGAAAAATTCATCACAGCTGATGATGCTGCCGAAGCAGTGAATACAGCAGGCGGCGTGACACCTTTCGCTAGTTTGCCCGCCAAACAATATGCGGTGGACTGGATTACCAGGCAATTGCCTCTTTTGGTCAAAAACTATGATCAATCCATCATAGTTGAAACTACGATTGATCCCACCATTCAAGCCAATGCCGAGCGCGCGCTGCGCAAACGCCTTGCCGACAATGGCAAGAAAATGAACGTGAGCGAAGGGGCAATGGTGGTGATGGACCCCACAGGAGCGGTCGTGGCCATGTTGGGTGGCAAGTCTTATCAGAAGAGCCAGTATAACCGTGCCATTGCCGCAAGCCGTCAGCCTGGTTCGGCTTTCAAACCCTTTGTATATGAAGCCGCGATGGAAAATGGCTTTACCCCGGATTCAACCGAGATTGATGAACCGGTGCGTTTTGGCAATTGGCAACCTGAAAACTACAAGCAAAAATACCAGGGCACCGTCTCGCTCGAACAGGCTTTTGCGCAGTCGATCAACACGGTTGCCGCCAAACTGGCCGTTACCGTAGGCACTGAAAAAGTGGCAGAGGTGGCGCAACGTTTTGGCATAACATCGCCGCTGACGCGTGATGCGTCGCTTGCGCTCGGCACGTCTGAGGTTTCACCGCTGGAACTCATCACCGCTTATGCACCCTTTGCCAATGGTGGCACGGCCGTGCAGCCTTATGTGGTGCGGCGGATTGTAACCCGCGATGGACAAGTGCTCTATGAGCGCAAGGGTGATGGGCTGGGAAAAGTGATCTCAGACAATAATCTGGGTGAGATGAACCGTCTTTTCCGAGCGGTGGTACAAAGCGGCACGGGTGTAAAAGCGCAGTTTGGAAATTTTGATATTGGTGGCAAAACCGGCACCAGCCAGAATTACCGCGATGCCTGGTTTGTGGGTTTTACACCTTACTTGATTGCCGGGGTGTGGATGGGCAATGATGACAACACGCCCACCAAGAATGTAACAGGTGGTTCACTGCCAGCACAAGTCTGGCGCGACGTGATGGAGCCAGCCCATCAGGGCCTCGCCGTTGCTGTTTTGCCGGGCTATGTTGCACCCAATGGCGGGCAAATGTTGGACCAAAACGCAGCTCAGCGGGGACAGGGCACAGCAAATGCTCAAGTTTCAAGTGCCACACCGACACCTCCTGCCGTTCGCAAACCTCGCACCATTTTTGATATTCTATTTGGTGGTGGGCCTGATCCTGCCGCCCCCACGCGCAAAAAACCGATCTGGGAGCAACGGCAGGACGAGAAGAGCTTGTATTGAAGCCCCTTCACCCTGAGGTGCCCTGCGACGCAGGGCCTCGAAGGGCATAGTTCCGGCAGCGATGCTTCGAGGCTGCTTCGCAGCACCTCAGCATGAGGGCGTTCGATTCGATGCCTTTGACTGGTCTAATATTTCGTCACTGACAGGCGGCGGATGATGGCTCCGGGGAGATTCGAGAAATCATCTGTCCACTGATCAATTCCCGACACGGGCAGCAATGGCTTCACATCGCTCATTTGATCCAAAGCTTCAAGGCTTTTGGCTGAGCGTGAAATCACAATGGCAATCGAATGCGCGGCTTTGAGATCGCCTGCCTTTGGTGGCACATAATCCACCACGCGGCCCTGTAATGTGGAGTCAATGGCCTTCATGTTGGCGGCCACCACGGGCACCAGATCCATATAGCGGTTGGTGACGTGAATGGTGAGAACGCCATCATCTTTCACATGTGACAGAAAAAGCCGCATCGCCTCGGTGGTGATCAGATGTACGGGAATAGAGTCTGACGAGAAAGCATCAACCAGCAGATAATCAGCCTTCTCATCCTGCGATTGGTTAAGTGTGATGCGGGCATCGCCTTCGATCATTTTCATACCAGGAGCGCAAGCCGACAGGAATGTGAACTGATTTTTATCTTGGGCTATTTTGATCACGTCACGATCTATTTCATAGTAAGCCCAATCTTCACCTGGTTTGGAATAGCAGGCAAGTGACCCCGTACCCAAGCCAATCACACGGATCACGCCTTGTTTGCCAACTGCGGCAAGACGCGCTTGCGTCATTTGCAGGGCGCGGGCCATGCCGCCTTCAGGGCTATAGTAGGTGAGTGGATGAGGTTTTCCTATGTAGCCTTCTTTCAATTCTTCAAGGCGCTGAGCGCCATGCACCGTTGTACCATGGTTGAAGAGGCGTGCCCCCACCGCCGCATTGTCCGTGACACTCAAAACACCAAAGTAGCTACGCAAAGCCACACGTTCTTGGCTTTGCCCAGTGATGGAGCTGAAAACCACCATCACCATCGCCAGACCTGCCAAAGCCATTTCCTTGGCGCGAAACAACACATAAGCACAAGCCCCAAAGAAGCCTGCTTCAATCACATGCGTGGAGGTGAGCAAATATGCGCCGCCATTTGGTGCCGTGAAGGCCATTAATGCCATCAGTGCTAAGCCCACAGCCAGTGGTGTTGCGGGTTGGCGCAAAAGGCCGCGCAGGGTGGAATTCTGCCAGACATCTTTGCGGGCCATTACACCGAGCACAAGAAGCAGCGGATATTCAAACACGCTTGAAAAAACGAGCGGGGCAACCAGTGATACAAACAGGCCACCCAAAACACCGCCAAGCGACATCAACATATAAAACTCGGTCAGATGCGCTGCGTCGGGGCGGGCCTCATAAAGCTGGCGGTGGCAAATGATAGCAGTGGCAAAG
>JAGWUY010000159.1 GCA_028868255.1 Alphaproteobacteria bacterium
CAGGAAATGGCATTCCGGCCAACACTTTTGATCTGGTGGGGCCTATTCTGCCCTACATTAGGCGCAACAAGCCAACGAAATAATGTTTCGTCTGTGGCTGCCCGTACCAAAGTTAGTTAGCAATGGCTAGCATTTTGAATGCTCGCAAAGTCATTCCGAAATGGACTAAAGCGCTATAAATTCAATATTTTGACGAACATACTCCCCCACCCTTATGGGGTCTAATAATTGTGCTTCACGCTCACAGATTGCCCTATTTGGCCGAAACAGGGTGCGTTGCGCACTATTTCACTAACCTTATTGAAGCCATCGGCAAAGTTTCGGAAATGATACCTTTGGCTAGTAAGACTTGACCGATAAGATTGCAGGCATGTTCGGAACCTAAGACGCTCCCCATGGCTTCCAAGCGTTTGACGCTGTTAACGTGAAGGCCTGCCAGTTCCGCCAGTTCGGTTTGCTTCAACCCCGCCATGGTTCTAGCTGCTGCAACGTGGCGACCTGATTTGAAAAATGATTGACGCGGCATTGCCCATTATTCCTATTCAAATTGTTTCGTTTATGGCGGCAACTCAGTGCGCAATCAGCGCCGCAAGCGCTTTGCGCTTTGCATCGTTGCTCATTTCTGCACCACGGGTGACCGTCAAGGCCTTTGCAATTGCAGAACTGCTTGGGCCAAACGTGCTTGCAAGCCCCCACGCTTGTCCCGCCTTGTGAGCGGCCTCGCCAACTATGCGCGGACTTGTCAATGGCAATGCTGCAAGGTGAGAAGGATTCCACCACGCCGAACCTGTGAGAGCAGCAGCTAGCGCTTTTGCAAATCCACCCTTGGGTGCCAAATCAGCAAGGCCTTGACCTGCCAAACTGGCTTTCAAGTTTGGTGCGCCAGCATCGTCAAGTTGATTGAGATATTCCCCTCGATTGCCACCACGCTTAAAAGCGTTGTTCAATTGTCGGATCGTGCTGTCGGTCGTTGCATTTGCGCCGAGGCTTAACGTCTTCTCCAATTCTCGCTTGGTGTTCATTGCGGATTGATAGTCGGTCATGGCCTTGCCATAACTTGGCACCACCTCAGTGATTTGGTCTTTGACAGCATTTTGCATTGCCGTCACAAGCCTTCCCTGGTTGGCGGCATTTGGGTCTGTGAACGAAGGCTTGAATTCATCAAGGCGTTGTTTCAGCGCATCCAGGCCAATAGGGGTTTTGCCCTGAGGGTGGGCTTCCCACTGGCCCAAAAGATCAGCCATTTTTTGCAGCGTATTAAATTCTTGAGGCGTTCCCTTGGCGAGAGGGGCCATTGCAGCGGCATTTTCGCCGACACCAGTTGCTGGATCAACCAGCAAGCTCCCGTGCAAGTCATTCAGCTATTGCCAAATTGGGGCCGTGTTGGCGGGTGCGGTTGCGGCTTTGGTTTCCAGCATGTTCGCCAAATATTCAGCGCGGCGCTGCTCAGCAAGATTGCCCATCGCGTCTTTCGCGCCGTCAACAACATTTGACAACGGAACTTCGCCTCGCATGTTCGCACGTAATGCTTCACCAGCATCACCACCCATTGCCCCTGTCTTGGCCGCAAGCTGGATGGCTTCGGGGCTTGCGCCAGTTAACCACCCCAGTGGATGGCTTGCGACATTGCCCAAAAGTTTACCGCCCATAGCAATTGGGGTTATTGGATTGGTTGCCTTTTGAACAAACCTCATCGCTCCTGCTGCCCGCGAAGATTCCAGCCCAGCGCGACTAAGCAAGCCTTCGCCGCCAAGTGCCAATGTTCCCACATCCATCACGGAACCAACAGGGTCTGTGATTAAGGTATTCTTGATTTCATTTAAACCCCCATAGCGGGATTTCAAATTCTGCCCCATTGCGTCAGCCATGGCCACATCCTGCGTCGCAACCTGCGGGTTTTGTTTTGCCGCAATCATGGGATTTATGCGGGCAAGGTATGGGTCGGTGAAACTATCAATGGTATCGCTGGCCTGATTAACCCAGTCAGGAAGTTTTGAACGAACATAGGCTTCTGCATTGAGGCCTGCCCCCGTCAATGCGCTGTCAATCCCATTCGCCATGACTACAGGGTGCGCGACCATTGTGGCCATGCCTTCAAGTGTATTGAGTGCGCTTGGCAAAACGTTTGCTGGAAGGTCAGACCATTTTGCAGGAATCAGATCATCAAACGAGATTGGCCCAGCGTTCGAATTTGGGATTAAATCGTCAAACATTCCTGCTGCAATCGTTTTTGTAGGTAGGTCTCCTTTGTCGGGTGCTGATGTTTGGATTTGAGTTGTCATATTTAAAAACCTTTCGTGGTGAAAGCAGTTGCAGCGGGTGAGGGCGTTTGAAATGAGGCTCTGAAGTCAGAACCCCTTCCCCTCATAAGCCCTCTAAAAATTTCGACTGGTGACGGTGAAGTGACGTTTGGTGACGGACGGGGTGAAAAATGTTTTCCCTCTCGCCTCTCCCTTTCCACTTTGAGATTTGATTTTGTTTTTGGTTTCCCTTTGTCTTTGCTTTTGTCTTTGTCTTTGTCTTTGAGCGGGAACCGTGCGCTAACGGTGTGCGCACGGTGAGCTAACGAGTGATGATTGAATGATTTCAGGCTCATGCGCTGCGCCCCATGTTTTGACGGCCCGCTATCGCCAAAAGGTGTGGTGATGGCCTATCAGCGGCAACAGTTGGAGAGTTTTCAGCCAATGCCCTTTCGGCTTCATGTCTCAATTCATCGCTAACTATGGTCGCAATCTGTGAACGGATAGCTGCCACATGCTTTTGACTTGAAGGGCGGTTTGCCTTGAAATAGTCCCGTACCAGAATTGTCTCAGTTTCGGGGTCGCGCGCAATCAGTCCAGCGGCTTCAACCTCTTCACGGGCGGCTATCCATTCATCGACAGACAAGCCGAGGTCAAGCGCGGCGTAGCCGTCAAACAGAATGCCAACTCCAGCCGATGTTGAATGAGGCCCCGTCCAGCAAAACAACAAGGCACGTTGCCCTCGTTCGGAAAGTGTTTTGAAACGTGCATCACGCCATAGGGCGATTGAAACTTGTGCAAAGGTGCGCCCGCTCATGAGACACCACCCTCCACAATCAGGCCGTTGGCCATGGCAAACGCCGTTGCAGTGGTCAGCGCATCGGCAAGCCGTGGCAAGGTTTCCAGCGAAAGCGTTATGCCTTTTGGCGATGGCTTCAATTCGCCACCCGCTGCCTCGTACCAGCAACGCAAGTCAATAAGCGGCTTGCCACGGTATTCCGTGACAGACACTCGAACCACGTCGCGGCCCTTCGACCATTCTGCACACAAGTGCGGAAGGGCGTTGCCGCCCTCCCCTTGAACATTGTTTGAAGCGTTTTGCATCATGCCACCGCCTTCAATGCTGGCTTTGCTGCCGGATCATTTACAGCGACGATTTCGACGGGCGTGTGAAGCACAAAGCGACCGTGCCATCCGCCATCATGATTTTCGTGGCGCGTCTCGATTGTGAGTCCGTGCTTGCGATGCAGTGACCATGTATATGCTGGCAATCGAAACGGTGGGCCACCCGTGAAGTCATATGCAACAACGCCGCGCTGGCCTTTCTCGGCCAAAAGAAGCAAGGTTTTTGCTTCTTGACCAATTGTCTTGCGGATTGCACCATCGGGAAGTTTAAATTCAACTGAGAATTTAGCCATTGCTGCGCAGCTCCATTTTGAAGGCGATGACGCGGCAATTGCGGTCAACTTTCCATACGATAAATTCGCGGTGGTGAAGTGGCTTGCGGTTTTTGGGTTTAAGTGTTAAAAACATGGTGCTGTAAAATCCTATTTTGTTGATAACAAATGCGCCCCGTTGCCGTGCAAGGCTCCGGGGTTTTGCATTTCAGGCTGCGATTTTGGTGTTAAGGGAATCCGCAAACTCTTTGAGTGCGGCAACTGACACAAGGCTTTTACGGCCAAGTTTGATGAGAGGAATTTTGCCCTCTGCCACCAATTCATAGAATTTGCTGCGGCCAGCGCCGATTATCTTAGCCCCGTCATTAACGGGAACAAGCAGCGGTTCGATTTGTGAAACCATGGGGTCTGCGTCCATTGTTGAAGCGGCGCTTGATTGCGTTCGCTCATGGACACCATCTTTAGTCCTCAGCTTTTGGCTTCTCTATTTTCGGGCAATTCGGGCAATTCGGAAGTTGCCGAATTAAAATTTGCCGATTTGCGCCCTCGCTTATTTCCGCCCATTGGGGCTATCGATTTATAGAGTTGTCTCAGGCGAGTGAGGGTCACTTTATCACCAAAATGTGCTTTACCAGCTTGCTCAATTTTGTCTCTTGTTTGACTAGTCGATTGACTTCTAAAAGTTCCAAACCACGAACTAAGTTCAGCTTCGGAAACAGGCCGAACCGCTACATATGGTTGCGACGACAGTAAGTCATTTGTGGGAGAAGGCCACTCCAGCATTAGCTGCGCTTCGCTAAACCGCATCTCATTTAAAACCATAGGCTTCAATTTTCCGCCGTAGTGGATAACACCGCCATTTTGTTCCATTGTGATTTCGGCATCCGTCAAATCTATTAGCGATAACTCAAACCAGCACGAATATTTATCCAAAGCCCTGGCTGCAATCTTTCCAGATTTGACAGCTTCCAGAATAGCCATTTTTGCAGCGTCCATAGATTTGCCGCCATCTTGGCAAGCAGCGGCCAGACAAATGAGAGCATCGCTGCCAGAAAATTGTTGAACACTTTCCATGTCTAGCCACAATACCCAAGCCATCGCTTGATACAGGCCCCAATTGAAGTTTGGGCTTGTAATTGAATTTTGAGATAGGCGAGTATGACTTATTGTTGTGTCGTGCTCGGTGAGTTCGGGCCACAATTCAAGTATTCTATCTCTAGGCAAAGTGGCGTTGTGCCATTCAAACCAAGAGTGGGCCAGCACACGGTCTTTTGGCACAATAGCGGCGTTCACGTCATCATCATCAATGCGATGTTCAAGCGGCGCTCCAGGCGCGTTGTCTGGCGGAAACTTCAAGCCCGTTTCATTTTGTGAAAGCCCACTCAAAACATTTAATGAAACTCTGGTTGCAAATGCACTGATATTTCCATCCGCCATCGCCTGACATAACTCTTGCTCCCACGCCAGTTTTAGGCTTTGCATGGGCCAGTTCGGTTTAGCGCCATTTTGAATTTTATATGCTCTTCGCAGGGTCAGACTGATGTCCGCATTTCTATAACTCTTGCAATCCGATGAAATCTTTGAAGTCAACGATATGTCGCGTGTTGCAATCCAAACCAACGTGGCAATCAATCTCCAGCGCTTTTGCGCCATCAAATCTGGTGCTTCTTCAGGCGAATTGAGTGCTTCAAAGCCCAAAGCACCCAATCGTCTATCCGCTTCATCTGGCAGTAAGTCGCCAAGGGCAATATCGCTGATAAATTTGTCTTTGAGGTGTTTGTGCAGCCATTGGCGATATGAAGCAGTTTCCACAATCACGTCAACCCAATTCGGGTGGCGCTCACCCAAGGAACGCGCTTCTGCAAATTCTTGCATTGTCATTTCGTCGGAATAAGATTCAATCATTTCCAACTGAGGCCTGAAGGTGCGTCCAATTCTAAAGTATTCTGATGGAACAACTTCAAGATGGCCGTTCAAAGGAGAAACTCGGTCGCTTTGCATTATAGCTTTGAACGCAATTTGACCTTTTTG
>JAGWUY010000160.1 GCA_028868255.1 Alphaproteobacteria bacterium
CTCATGGCCTTCATATCAGTCGTTTCAAACAGGGTTTCACGGCGGCTTTCTTGATCCTGCACGAGGCGGAAAGTGCGCGGGTCAGGCTCCATCACCACAGATGAAATAAGATCGATCCAAAGCTTGGGCGCAGCACCGGGTTCAAGCGTGAGCGCAAACATTGATCGTGCTTCTGCATTGACGGAAACCACAGGCAGCACTTCGGCCCTTAACGCATCCAAACGCAGTGCCCGCGCGTCCGAAACTTCTAACACAGCATCCAACTTGGACGCAGCGCTGAGTCGCGCATCCCGCAAGGCCCGGTTAAATTCCTCGGCGTCAGCCATTGTGTCGTCCAGCCCCACTCTGTGCCAAATCGGGGCACAATGCGCCCTTGGCCACGTTTAGTCTTAAATCATGCATCTTTTGCGCCAGCGCAAAAGTTTCAGCCGCAAGACGCAGGAACAGGGTCGGTGCCAAACCAAAGCTCAAATGTGTTGGGCCGCGCTTTGGCAGCAGCAGTTTGATCGGAAGAAAGGTCCTTGACCTGAAGCTTCAACCCCACGTCACTGAACATTTTGGCCAAGTCACCCGCGCGCGGCAGGTCAGAAGCCAGAAACACCCGAAGCTCATGGCCCTCGCCCGCCCAAGTGGCGCGCGCAAAGCCCGGCACCACCAATCCCGTGGCGTCAGTATCCTTCATCTTCCCAATCAGCGTGCGCACGCACGAGCGTTGCTTGTCGTCCTGCGTGTGAACAAAAACCCGGCTGGGCAAACGTTCCAGCGCTTGCCGGAATGTCGTTTCAACTTTTGTGTTTTCCGCGGAGGCTTTGGTTAAGGCCTGCTCCATCAATGGCAGAAGTTCTTTGTCCGATGAGGAGTTAGCATAGGCCAGCTGTGCCGCCACAAATTCCACCGGCACCTTGTCGTTCTTCAAAAGATACTCAAACATGGCCACACCATATTTGCGCTTTTCGGGGTTCTGGTCGCTCACCAACTCAATCATGGTTTTGAGGTCATTCAGGTTTTGCTGCCAGCGTGTGTAATAAAGCCCAGTGCCCGCGACCGAGAGCGGGATCATCACTGTCGCCAAAAGTTGCAACAGTGTGTCGCGCAGAGATTTAGAAACTTCCATGGAAAAAGACTCACCTTTAAAACAAATGATTTAGCGTGCCTCATGCCCAGCAAAAAGGGCGCAAAATAAGGCAGCCCAATGCCGAGCGCCCAGTCGCCGAAGCATGGCTAGACTAACAGTCGATCTGGATCGTATGGCCCAAGAAGTGCATGCCGATCGCCGCTCAGTATGTCTTGCGCGGCCATGCTTCCAACCGCTGGTGCCAAAGTGATGCCGGAATGGGTGACGGCCACATAAAGCCCAACAATACCATCGAGACGCCCGATAGCTGGAAAGCCATCAGTCGGTGTTGGTCTATACCCTACCGTAAAGAATTCCATCTCCAAATCTTGAGTGCCCGCGATCAAAATCTTCAGTTTCGCTAGAATTACGGCAGCCGCTGCTGCGGGGTCAGCGCCCGGCTGCGTGCCAGCAAAATCAGTTCCTAATATCAGCCGCCCTTCAGCACTTTGGCGTACATGAATCTCAGGTGCCATGACCAACCCATGCAAAAATTTTTTGGTCACTTGCGTGTGAACCAAAAGGCCCGCCGGGGCATCCATATCCAGCGCAAGGTTAATCGTCGAAAGCAATGTATTCGTTGCGGCTCCGGCAGCAATCACCACGTCATCAGCCTGCAAAATGCGGTTGCGCGTTTCCACACCCACCACGCGCGCACCCTTGGTGACAAGGCGGCTTGCATGCTGATCAGTAATAAAAACAGCACCCAACTCTTTTGCCTTGGCTGCAAACCCAGCCACAGCATCGGCTGGCTCGATCATGCCTTCATCCAATGCATGAGCGGCAATCGCAGGAGTGTCTTGCAGCGCTGGTTCAAGCTGCTTGGCTTTAGCGCCATCCACCAATCCCACACGGTAGCCCAGGCTGGCATGATGTTTCGCAAATTTCGTTAGCTCCGCAACCGGCAAATCCCACAACAGCCCCCCGCACCAATTAACCTGCAATTGCGGATGAACGGCGCTCAAAACTCTCCACTGACGGATCGATTCGAGACGCAATTTCACATAAGCATCTGGGTTGCCCCAAGACGCGTTGATCCATGCCCAGCTATTAGGCGTTGCCAAGCCGCCCATTATTGCTTGCGCCTCTAAAACCAAGACGGATGCTCCTTGCGCCGCCAGATGATAGGCCACCGATGCGCCAATAACGCCTGCGCCAATCACAATGATTTTCTTTGCCATAGCCCAACACTAGCACAGGCAATTGAAAAGCGTGAGCTTGAGGCGCGGATCAGTTCCCGCTATTTTCCGCGTAGGATTTATTTCGCTTGCTTGGCAAGCCCTTGCAATTGGGCTCCGTTCGCCCATATGAAGTTGTAACCACAGGAGTTACATACGATGTCTGTCCGGCCGGTCAAAAGCATTACCCAAGCAACACCTGCAACAGAAGGTGCTGGTGTCAAACTGCACCGCGCCTTTGGCTTTGGCGAAACTGCGCCGTTTGATCCCTTTCTGATGATGGACGATTTTCGTGGAGATCGGCCAGCAGACTATATGGCGGGCTTTCCTTGGCACCCGCATCGTGGCATTGAAACCATCACCTATGTTCTGGCAGGCAGTGTGGATCATGGCGACAGCTTGGGCAACCGCGGAGTTCTCGGTGCGGGCGATGTGCAGTGGATGACAGCTGGCAGCGGCATTATGCACCAAGAAATGCCGCATGGTGACGATGTTGGCCGCATGCATGGTTTTCAGCTCTGGGCTAATTTACCCTCCTCATTGAAGATGACAAAACCCCGCTATCAAGATATCAAAGCCGCCGACATCCCCGATGTGATTGATAACGACGGCACTCGCGTGAAAATCCTCTGCGGAGATTTTTGGGGCAAGAAAGGCCCAGTCGATGGCATCGCCGCTGAGCCACGCTATCTGGATGTGTCCGTGCCTCCGGGCAAGCGTAAAACCCTGAAGGTTGAAATTGATCGCCACGCCTTTGCTTATGTCTTTGCAGGTTCAGGTGATTTTCGCGCAGCCTCCAAGCCCTTTGGCGTCTTGACCGAAAAAGAAGTTAATGGTCAGGAAATTCACATTCGCGAGCAAACCGGCAACCGTTCGTTGGTGCTGTTTGATTCAGGCGATGAAATTACGGTTCAAGCCGGCGATGAGGGCGTGCGCTTCTTGCTTGTTTCCGGCAAACCGATCAAGGAACCCGTTGCTTGGTATGGCCCAATCGTAATGAACACCAATGCTGAACTGCAGCAAGCTGTTAATGAATTGCGCAACGGCACGTTCATAAAACGCTGATTGTGTTTTTCAACTTGTGTCAGCCAGATCGCCAAGTGCATTTATCAGTGGGCCCAAATGCTTTTCATAAGGTTTCCAGCGTTTGAGCGATGTCTTGTAGATTGGTTGGCGGGCTTGCCAGCGACTGATGGTTGTTATTGAACGTGCATTATCTGTATAGTTGAGGCAAGCATCATCCCACTCCAATTTACAGTGCGCCACCATTTTGCGCGATTGGCCCTCCAGATCGTCGACCAAGACTTCGTAACTGTTATCAAAAATCCGTCCCGGAAGAACCTTATGCCAGTGTTTCATCAATCTGTCATAGGCCCGGTAATAACGACCAAGCAACGCAAGATCAGTTCCATAGAGATGGGCATCATTCAAGGCGTTCATATAAATAGAAAGACAATTGTCGATCGCATCACGCTGACAATGGATGATGGTGGCATTTGGTAAAAGAAGCGATATGAGACCAATCTGCTCGAAATTGTGCGGCATCTTGTCTGTGATCCTTGGCGCATCGACAGAAAAATGCCGTATAAATTTGAGGTAACGCTCAGCAAGTGCCCGGCTTTCGTCTTTACCCAGGGTGGACAGCAGCAAACCATACCGTGCCATTGTGCGAACCGTGTCTCCGGCACCCCTCGCAATGCGCGCCATTTCAGTCAGCTCACCAGCACCGACAACTTGCGGGTGGCTGGATAAAATCTGTTCTGTCAGCGTGGTGCCAGAGCGCGGCATGCCCAAAATAAACACCGGCTTTTGCGATGGATCACCAAAGTCTTTCCGTGCGCCCAAGAACATAGGATTAAAAAAATTGATCAAGCTGTCAATTCGCCGCTCATAGGCGCCAATGTCAAATCGTTTTGACTGATCGGCTTGCGCCAACCCATAATGTTCCATTGCCCGCTCATAAAGCTTGGCATCTTGGCACATTTTTGCAGCGGCAAAATGCAGATTTGGCATTTGCATTTTATCAACTGCATTTGCCGCAATTGCCGCCTCCACGGCATCAAGCTCCACCGCTTCACTTTCAAATTTCTGCGTGGCCGCATAGCTTTGCCAGGATTTGGCGACGGCAATTCCATCAGCGATATTGGCTTTGAGTTGGGCTTGCGCATCGCTCATACGACCCAAATTGATCAACGCCTCAGCGCGCACCACGCGACATTCGGGGTGGCTCGCATTCATGCGTAACCCCTTTTCTGCAATTGCCAGAGCGTCCTCGCCTTTGCCAATCCTGATGAGACAATTTGCAAGAATGCCAAGTGAATCAACCTGTCCGGGTTTCAGCTCCAGCGCCTTACGCAATTGCGTAACTGCTGTATGGTAATCATGCACGCGCGAAAGCGCAGAACCCAAATTGTGGCGGATGGTAGGATCTTTTGGCAATGCCCTAACAGCAAGTTCGAAATAAGCCACCGCAGCCGCATTGTCGCAGGCCTCCAATGCTATCGTACCCATCAAATTATTGGCTTCAGGAAAATCAGGCTTCTGTTGCAGAACAAGTTGATAACAATGCTCTGCCGCAAGAAAATCTCCCTGTCTTTGCAGAGCAACACCTTGCTGCAACAGTGTCAAAATTCTTTTCCGATCCTCCAATGAAAGACTAGAAGATCGGGGAACACCAGCCAAGCCATGTTCGAGGCGCGGAGGAATTGCTTTTGGGGGTAATGTTGGCAGTCTGGGCATTATGATGGCTAGTTAGCAAAACACCACAGAAGTTAAACGAATAATTCGGCCAAACCAAACCCACGATTAAAACCTGTATGTGATGCCCAATTGAAAGTTATGCGACGCAAGGTTTGAATCGACAAAATAGTCGGTAGTCTTAGGATCAGTAAAATTGGCCGCCGGACTCAAATTTGGATTGATCACATCTTTAAATCGATAGCCCAGATCAATGGAAAGCTGATCGCTCACAGCAAAAGTAAAGCCGCCGCCCACTTGAAAAGCAAATGAAGGACCTGCAGCATTCATCATGGCAAAGGTATTGTTCATGTTAACCCATGCTACACCAACACCACCGCCCACATAGGGCGTGATCCGCTCACCTTCTGTGAGATTGAGCCAAGCATTTGAAAGCAGATATGTTGCCTCAACGTATCCTCCCGGCCGATTAAGGGTTCCGCTGAATGACATCGATGTGACTTCGAAAACATTGCTGCCCATGTTCCAGCGCGAATGAGAAAGTTCTAATTCCGCACGCAGGCGGCTATTCAATTCAACGCCGATAGTACCACCTAAAATATAGCCAGCATTAGGTGTGTAAATATCTGCGCCAGAAGTGGGCCCAGTGAATGTGGTGGTCACATC
>JAGWUY010000161.1 GCA_028868255.1 Alphaproteobacteria bacterium
TTGGATGAAGTGGCGTTGGTTGAAATCCTAACAGGGCCAAAAAATGCCATCGTAAAACAATATCAGCGCCTTTTTGAAATGGAAGGCGTGAAGCTGACGCTGGCTGACGAAGCACTGAAATCGATTGCCCGCAAAGCAATTGAGCGCAAGACAGGCGCGCGCGGTCTGCGCTCTATCATGGAAAGCATTTTGCTGGACACCATGTATGATCTGCCCGGCATGGACGGCGTAGAAGAAGTCGTGATCTCTAAAGAAGTGGTGGATGGCGAAGCCAAACCATTGCTGATCTATGCAGATCGCGCTGCTGAAAAATCAGACAAGAAACTCCCAGCATCGGCCTGATGTGTGAAGCCTTGAAACCTTGATGCGTGATCGCCACATCATTTTCGATTGAGAACAGTGCAGCGCCGGTTGCTTTAGAAAAAGGAGCGGCGCGCAAAAGGAAAAACAATGGCTAAAAATAAAATTGAAACCACAGGCGAAACTGAAGTGCTTCCGGTTTTGCCTTTGCGCGACATCGTGGTGTTTCCACACATGATTGTTCCGCTGTTTGTCGGACGTGAAAAATCCATCAAGGCCTTGGAAGAGGTGATGCGTGAAGATAAACGCATTATGCTTGTGGCCCAGAAAAACGCCAGTGATGATGATCCGGCCGTTGATACGATTTATGAAGTGGGCACATTGGCGCAAGTGATGCAGTTGCTCAAACTGCCCGATGGCACGGTAAAGGTTTTGGTGGAAGGCGTTGAACGCGCCAAGGTGGAACATTTCACCGACCGCACCGATTTCTTTGAAGCTGAAATTTCTTTGCTGCCCAACATCACCAAGGCGGATGCAGACTCGGATGCCCTGGCCCGCACGGCTTTGACGCAATTTGAATCCTATGTGAAGCTGAACAAGAAAGTGCCACAGGAAGTGCTGGCCACCATTGGCCAGATCACCGATCATTCCAAATTGGCGGATACAATTGCCGCCCATTTGGCCGTGAAGATTCAAGACAAGCAAGCCTTGCTCGAAACCCAATCCATTGAAGAGCGGTTCGAGAAATGCTTCGGCCTGATGGAAGGCGAGATCTCGGTTCTGCAGGTTGAAAAGCGTATCCGCAGCCGCGTCAAGCGCCAGATGGAAAAAACCCAACGCGAATATTATTTGAATGAGCAAATGAAGGCCATTCAAAAAGAGCTGGGCGACGGTGAAGGCGAGAAAGATGAAATCGGCGAATTGGAAGCCCGCATCGAGAAGACTAAGCTGACCAAGGAAGCGCGCGAACGCGCCGATGCTGAAATCAAAAAGCTGCGCCAGATGAGCCCCATGTCAGCGGAAGCCACTGTGGTGCGCAACTATCTCGATTGGCTTTTGAACATTCCGTGGAAGAACCCCAGCAAGGTAAAAACCGACTTGGATTTTGCCCAAGAAGTTCTGGATGCGGATCACTTTGGCCTCGAAAAGGTGAAGGAGCGCATTGTCGAATATCTGGCTGTGCAAAGCCGCACTGCAAAGCTGCGTGGCCCCATCTTGTGCCTTGTTGGCCCGCCCGGTGTCGGTAAAACCTCGCTCGGCAAATCCATCGCCAAGGCAACGGGGCGCGAATTTGTGCGCATGTCTTTGGGTGGCGTACGCGATGAAAGCGAAATCCGTGGTCACCGCCGCACTTATATTGGCTCTATGCCCGGCAAGATCATCCAGTCGATGAAGAAGGCCAAGAAATCCAATCCGCTATTCCTGCTCGATGAAATCGACAAGATGGGCATGGATTTCCGTGGCGATCCTTCAGCTGCCTTGCTCGAGGTGTTGGATCCTGAACAGAACGGCACCTTCATGGATCACTACATGGAAGTGGAATATGATTTGTCGAATGTGATGTTTGTCACCACGTCGAACACGCTGAACATTCCGCCAGCGCTGCTCGACCGCATGGAGATCATTCGCCTCTCGGGTTACACCGAAGAGGAGAAGGCCGAAATTGCCAAGCGCCACCTTGTGCCCAAAGCCATGGAAAACCATGGGCTAGACAAGAAGGAATTTGAAATCACGGCCGACGCCATCAAGACCGTGATTGAAAACTACACCCGTGAAGCCGGCGTGCGCAGCTTGGAACGTGAAACCAACACGCTGGCCCGCAAGGCCGTGAAAGACCTGATGATCAACAAGAAAAAGAAGATCAAGGTCGATGCTGAAATGGCCCGTAAATATCTCGGTGTGCAGCGTTACAAGCACGGCGCGATTGACGGTGTTGATCAAGTGGGTGTTGTGACAGGCCTCGCTTGGACGGAAGTGGGCGGCGAATTGCTGACCATCGAAGCTTTGATGATGCCAGGCAAGGGCCGAATGACGGTGACGGGCAATTTGAAAGACGTGATGAAGGAGTCAATTTCTGCTGCATCATCTTATGTCCGCAGCCGCGCTCCATCAATCGGCGTCAAGCCACCCGTGTTTGACAAGCGCGATATTCACGTTCACGTCCCTGAGGGTGCG
Source organism: Alphaproteobacteria bacterium (assembly GCA_028868255.1). Lineage (GTDB taxonomy): Bacteria > Pseudomonadota > Alphaproteobacteria > Rhizobiales > Aestuariivirgaceae > Aestuariivirga. Next base: position 2,476 of record JAGWUY010000161.1, read on the forward strand.
ACTCCTAAGGACGGCCCGTCGGCAGGTATCGCCATGGTCACAGCGATCGTGTCGGTGATGACGGGTATTGCCGTGCGCAAGGATGTGGCCATGACGGGGGAGATCACCCTGCGTGGACGTGTGTTGCCCATCGGTGGCCTGAAGGAAAAGCTGCTTGCCGCCTTGCGCGGCGGCATCAAGACCGTGATGATCCCTGAGGAAAATGTGAAAGACTTGGCCGAAATTCCAGACTCGGTAAAGAACGGCATGGAAATCATTCCCGTGTCCATGATGGATGATGTGTTGAAGCACGCCCTTGTGTCTCAACCCTTGGCTATCGAATGGGACGAGGTGGCCGAAGAAGCCGCCGCCGCCGCCAAAGCCGCCGCTGAGAAATCAGGCGAGGGTGCAAGAGCACACTGACGAGAAAATTTCCCTCCCCCTTGTGGGGAGGGATTAAGGGTGGGGGTCGCTCCGGCTTTTGACTCTAAGCAGTAAGAAAAATAAAAGTCTGAGCGACCCCCACCCCAGCCATCCCCACAAGGGGGAGGGGGAAAAGTCTCAACCACGCCCCTGTGTCAGCGCGATCTTCAATGCGAAGAATGCAAATATACCCGCGAACGTAAAATCAATGCCGCGCATGAAACGGGGCCTCGTCTTCAGCCAATTTACCAGTTTTTCTGCGCCCAAAATCATGATGATTGAAAGCGGAATATTGATCAGCACAAAATAAATGCCAAGGAACAGCATTTTCGCCGTCACATGCGGGTCAGTTGCTGAAACGAACTGGGGCAAGAAGGTGATGAAGAACAGCACCACTTTGGGGTTGGTGAGATTGACGGAAATGCCCATCAAAAAGCTCGAAGAGAGGGTTACTTTTCTCGCAGCCACATTGCCCACATTCAGCGAGGAACCATTGCGAATAGCATCCACCGCCAGCCAAAGCAGATAGGCAGCGCCCACAATTTTTAAAATCAAAAACCCGGTGTGTGAAGCCGCCACCAGTGCCGAAATGCCAAAAGCCGCAAGGAAGGTGTGAATAATACAACCGAGATTTGCACCCATGACGGAAGCAATGCCAGGCCCCCGCCCAGAGCTCATGGTGCGCGCCAGAAACAGGCTCATATCCGGCCCCGGCGTGATGAACAGTGCGATGGAAGCCAGCGAATAGGTGATCAAAGTCGCGGTATCAGGGATGAAGTTCATCGCCCATGCTAATCAAAATTCTCGAATCAAAACAACAAGTTTGTGTTGCGAATCTCAACTGCAATCCGCCATGCTGGCCGCACGGCGACAGGGTCTGTATCAGCGTTTGCGTTTGAGCAATTTATTGAGGAGCAGGGCTAACCCAGCACAGGTTCAAACTTCAGAAATAATGAATCAGCCCCGTGCGCACCCTCAGTAAGTGCCACGGGGTATTTTTTGAGCGAATAGCGAATAGGGAGTAGCGAATAGGGCGGAGCGAGGTGTTGACACCAATTGATTTGAACACATACTATTCGCTATTCGCTATTCGCTATTCGCTATTCGCTATTCGCTATTCGCTAAATTCCCCACTTGCAATCGGCGAAAAGCCTCGCTATCTAACCGCCCAGTCGGGAGATTAGCTCAGTTGGTAGAGCGCTTCGTTTACACCGAAGATGTCGGGAGTTCGAGTCTCTCATCTCCCACCATTTCTTCTTAGCAGTGACTATTTTTTGACGGCAACAGGTGTTTCACCTTTTGCGCCAAAGGCTTCGTCTGCAGCCACATTGGCATTGCCATCAATTGCGGCTTCAAAAATGCGGAGGCGCTTGTAGATCGACAAGAGCTCGATGATGCTGGGCCAGCTTTGCACCAAATATTGCATCGCGCCTTTAACTTCGCTCATGGCGTTGCGCACCTGTTGGAACACGCCAAACGTAATGGCACCTGCTGCGATTGTTGGCACCAAAATCAGCAGCGAAACCACGGCATCGGCTTGCAGGTAAATATAGCGCCCCAAATTGAAATAGAGGTAATTGGAGAAAAGAGTGAAATAGTTTTTGCGCACGTTCACGAACAGGCCTTGCAGCGTCAGCGGTTCAGCGCGGTCAACATGGTCTTCGCCATAAACCAATTCTTTGCGGTAAGCGGCCTCAACGCGCTGATTCTTAAATTCAAGACCCGGCAACTTGAAGCCAATTACGGCCAATAAAACCGTTCCAAAAAGTGACCAGAAAATCGAAACCATCACCAGTGAATTAGGAATTTCTCCAAGCAACGGGATCGATGTAACAGACTTTGAAAGTTTTGAAAGAACAGGCAAGAATGCAATGAGTGTCATCACCGAACTGACAAAATTGGCACCGAGGTCTTCAACCTGTCTCGCAAACCGCATTGTGTCTTCCTGAACACGCTGGGATGCACCTTCCACATGGCGCAGCTTTGGCCAGTGCTCAACATAAAATTCGTTCATCGCTGTGCGCCAACGGAATGTGAAATGGCTGGTGAAGAAAGAAAGCAGAATTGCAACCGTAATCCACACTGCCAATATGCCGATCAATTGGCCCATGCCAGAATAAAGTTCACTGGCAGCAACTTTGCCTTTGGTCGCGGGATCAAGCGCTTTTTGTATGAGATCAAAATAGGGGCCATACCAATCATTGATGGCAACACTGATTTGAACTTGGAAATAGGTCACGAAAATGATGAGGGCCGAGCCCAGCACAGACCAACGGAACCAACGGTGCGGCGCATATGCGTTCCAGAAAACAGCGAATATGGCCACCATGATGCCAAAAAACAGATTGAACCAAATATGCGGCGCCGTGATGAGGGCCGCAACGCCAATAATCGGCGCAGCATTTGGCGCTGGATCAGGCAGGCCGATGGCTGCGCCCCAGTTTTTTGCCGAGAGATTCCACAACAAAATTCCAAACAGCGACCAAACAGCAACAGATATAAAAAATGGTTTTGGCGATGGGAAAAACGATTTGAACATGGGGCAGCTCTTTCTTGCTAGATTCGGCTCAGCTTAATCTCTACGAGTTAGCACGCTCAATTGATTTGGATAAACACTTTGTCGCTGCCATTATTGCCCGGAGATTTGGATCAGGCCGTCGCCACATGGTTGCAGGCGGCGGATGGGGCCGCACGTCGTGAAAATGCAAGCCAATTGTCAGAAAAATATGCGCTGGGCCAAACCTCCCGCCA
>JAGWUY010000011.1 GCA_028868255.1 Alphaproteobacteria bacterium
TGCAGGGCTTCTTCAATGCGCACCACTGTTGCCAAGGTGAAAGGCCGTTGCCCGGAAAGCGCTTTTTCAATCGTAGATAGGCTGATCTTGGCTTTGTCCGCCAAATGCTGCCTGGTCATGCGGCGTCTGGCCAGCTCCTCGCGGATCACACCACTGATGGTGCGGTTTTCTTCAGGCGAAAGATCATCGTCACTCATGTTGCCGGAACCCGTAAATACCCGCACATTTCCACAAAGACCCGCCACAAGCAAGAAAGTCACGGCGGAAGCCTGACAAACATTACAGTTCTTCACATTGGCGGCGCGGGCTTGTGTGCGGATAAATTCGGCGTTGCGGGGAAACATCAAACCCTAGGAGGAACACCGTGAACGCCATAACGCTGCTGCGCAGCCCGAAGAACAAGAAGTCTCTCTATAAACTTGTGATGGCGATGATCGCCACCTGCATGACCGCACAGGCGGGCCTCGCCGCCGCGCGGCTGGTTACACCCAATGACATGAGTTCCGGCAGCTTGCTGCTCAAATCCAGCGAAGCCGGAAAATATATTGCCGCCCCTGCCGTTGCATCAGATTACACCGTCACCGTCTCCGGTCCCACAGGGCGCACAGTGGTGACACAACAATTTTACAATCCATCAGAATCTTGGGTTGAGGGTGTTTATGTTTTTCCGCTTCCTGAAAACTCGGCTGTTGACACTTTGAAGATTGTATCCGGCACGCGCGTGATTGTGGGTGAGGTGAAAGAAAAGCAAGAGGCAAAGCAGATTTACGAAGATGCCAAATCGGCTGGCCAATCCGCCGCGCTTTTGGAACAAGATCGCCCCAACATGTTCACCAATTCGGTGGCCAATATTGGCCCACATGAAAAAGTTTTGGTGCAGATTGAATATCAGCAGATCATTGTGCAATCTGGCGGCACTTATGACTTGCGCCTGCCGCTGGTTGTGGCCCCCCGTTATAACCCTGCACCCATCGTGCAGACGGTGGATTTTGGCACCGCGAAAAATGGCATGGCCAGCACGCAGACACATGCGCCAGAACCGCCGGTGCTCAACCCCGCTGATTCTGCTCCCACTAACCCTGTCTCCATCACCGTGAAACTGGATGCAGGATTTGCGCTGGGTGATGTGAAAAGCGCCTATCACAAGGTCAACATCACCGATAAAGGACCCAATGTGCGCGAGGTGAGCCTGACGGGTATTGTGCCAGCGGATAAGGATTTTGATTTGACATGGACCGCCAAGGGCATTGCCCCACAAGCTGGCCTGTTCAAGGAAAATGTAAAGGGCCATGATTATATGCTGGGCTTTGTCACCCCGCCTGTGGTTGCGCCCAACGCCAATGCGCATCCGCGCGAGATCACCTTTGTGATTGATAATTCAGGCTCGATGGAAGGGGCTTCCATGCCGCAGGCCAAGGACAGCTTGCTATATGGCCTCGCCCAATTGGCTCCCACAGATAAGTTCAATGTCATTCGCTTTGATGACACCATGACCAATTTGTTTGGCAATGAAGTGCCCGCCGATGCTGCCCATATTGCGCAAGCCAAGGATTTTGTTGCGGGGCTTTCCGCCAATGGCGGCACTGAGATGATCCCGCCGATGAAGGCGGCTTTGATTGATGATACGCCAAATGATAAAAACTATCTGCGCCAGCTGGTGTTCATCACCGATGGTGCCATAGGCAATGAACAAGAATTGTTTGACACCATTGCCAAGGGTCGAGGCCGCACCCGCGTGTTTATGGTGGGCATTGGTTCTGCCCCCAACTCCTATCTGATGACGCGCGCGGCCGAATTGGGCCGTGGCACGTTCACCCAGATTGGTGAAGGCGGCCAGGTGACATCAAAAATGAAAGACCTGTTCAGCAAGATCGGCAACCCCGTCATCACCGATCTTCGCGCCCAGATTTTTGGCAGCACCGCCAAGATCACACCAGACATGTTGCCTGATCTTTATCAGGGTGAACCTGTGATGCTGATGGCGGATTCAGCCTCTTTGTCTGGCGTTCTAAAAATAACTGGCATGATCGGCGACCAACCTTGGGAAGTAAAAATGCCTTTGGCTGACGCGGCCACTGGCACAGGCATTTCCAAGTTGTGGGCGCGGCGCAAGATTGCTGAATATGAAGTCGCTTCCACACTCGGCCAGTTGAGTCAGGCAGATGCCGACAAGGCCGTGCTGAAAACAGCGCTTGATCACCAGATTGTTTCAAGCCTCACGAGCCTGATTGCGGTTGATCATTCGCCCAAGCGCCCACCCGGCTACAAACTAACCCGCGCCGACGTGCCCCTCAACCTGCCTGCGGGCTGGGTGTGGGAGAGTGTGTTTGGCAATGACATTCCCGCCCAAACTGCTCCGCGTACGGATCAAAAAGCCGAAGCTGATTTCTTGCAGTTGGCCAAGCTTGACGTGTCCAAGCCTGCGGCCCCGGCCACGCAGGTGAACCTGCCCCAAGGTGCGACAGACGGTGAGATGCTGATGGTTTTAGCTTTGGTGTCCGCGCTGCTGGGTTGGAGCTTGATGCCCAAGAAGGAGTTGCGAACATGAGTGGTCAGGGCATTGTACGTGGAACAATCCCCCTCAGTCCTTCGGACAGCTCCCCCAACAAGTTGGGGGAGCGCAACGGTTATCGCCCTCCCTCAGCTTTGCTGGGGGAGGTGCCCGTAGGGTGGAGGGGGCCAGTCACGCTGCGCAACATCGCGTCCATCACACTCCTTCTTTTATCGGCCACCCTGTTCGGGCATTCCGTCTGGATTTTTGCAAAGGCACAGCTCGCGCAAGTGTTGCTGGAGCGGGCCTTCACGCAGAGCATTGCCACAGGCAAACCTGTGAAAGCGTGGCGTTGGGCTGACACTTACCCCGTGGCGCGCATTGCCATTGACCGCATTGGCGCCGAGGCCATTGTGCTGAAAGGTGCATCCGGCGAAGCCATGGCCTTTGGCCCGGCATGGGTAAATGAAACGGCCCGCCCCGGCACGCGCGGCACAAGTGTGATGGCCGCGCACCGCGACACGCATTTTGCCTTTCTCAAAAATGTGCAAGTGGGTGATGAGATTGCGGTGACGCGTGATGATGGATTGGTGTTTCGATACCGCGCCACGGGCATGCGCGTGGTGAACTGGAATCAATCTGGCATTGATGCCCATGAGGCCGGCTTTCATCTGGCATTGGTCACATGTTTCCCGTTTGATGCCATCACCCGTGGCCCTTTGCGCTATGTGGTGAATGCAGAGTTGGTCAGGTGAAGGTTTTGTGTTCGCTTAAAACCTTCTCCCCTTGCGGGAGAAGGTGGATCGCAGCTCTAGCTGCGAGACGGATGAGGGGTATGGTGCAACTTGATCGGACTTCAATCACGACTCGCGGCCAGCGCCCCCTCATCCGGCGCTTCGCGCCACCTTCTCCCCCGAGGGGAGAAGGCTAGTGTTAAGGCTTCACACCTTCTTCCGCTTCGCCTTTGGAAGTTTCCAGATGTGATCGACCAGTTCGGTGATTTTGATGCCGACTTCGGTGTAGGCTTCGTCTTCCACCGAAATTCCTGCTTCGCGCACAGTGTCCGGATTGCCGGACACCAGCGGGTGCCACCAAGCAAGGCCCTTGCCTTCATTAAGGCGGCGATAGGCGCAGCTTTCGGGAAGCCAGCCAAGCTCTGGCACATTTTGCGGTGTCAGCGTCACACAATCGGGCACGCGCTTGGCCCGGTTTTTATAATCCGAGCAGCGGCATGTATCGATGTCCAGCAATTTGCAGGCCGCACGGGTGTAGAGATATTCGCCCGTGTCTTCATCTTCTAATTTGTTGAGGCAACAGCGGCCGCAGCCATCGCACAGGCTTTCCCATTCGGGCCGCGACATTTCTGCCAGTGTTTTGGTTTTCCAGAAAGGTGCTTCGCTCATAGGTTGCTTATGGCACAACTTCCCCATGGAGGTTAAGGTCAAGACCTTCGACCTCAATGTCGCGGGTCACGCGCAGGCCGATGGTCATGTCGATCACCTTCAAAATGGCAAAAGTCCAAACTCCGCACCACAGCGCCACAACGATCACGCCTTCAAACTGCACCAGCAATTGATGAGCATTGCCCTCAATTAGTCCTGATGTGCCGCCCCAGCTTTGCGCACCCAACACGCCAATACCCAATACACCAACAATGCCCCCAATGCCATGCACGCCAAACACATCCAGCGAGTCATCATAGCCAAAGCGGCGTTTTACGCTGGTTGCGAAGTAGAGGCAGATACCGCCCGCAGCCGCACCGATCACCATCGCACCCATGGGCGAGACATAAGCGCAAGCAGGTGTGATAGCCACAAGCCCGGCAACAGCACCAGATATGATGCCCAATACACTGGGGCGCTGATGCAAATACCATTCCAGCCCCATCCATACGAGGGCTGCTGCCGCGCCAGCAATTTGGGTGTTGGCAAGTGCGAAGGCTGCCGTGGCATTGGCCGCAAGCGCCGAACCGCCATTAAAGCCCAGCCAGCCCACCCAGAGCAGACCAGCGCCGGTGACTGACAAAATCAGATTGTGTGGGACCATGGCTTCTTGCGGAAAGCCGCGGCGCTTGCCCAGCATAATAGCGGCCACAAGCCCTGCCACGCCGGAATTGATTTCGACCACAGTGCCGCCGGCAAAATCCAAGAAGCCCATTTTGGCCAAGAACCCGCCGCCCCATACCCAATGCGCCACCGGCACATAGACCAGCATCAACCAGCCCGTAAAAAACCACAGGAGGCTTGAAAATTTCATGCGGTCCGCAAATGCGCCACAAATCACGGCGGGGGTGATGATCGCAAAGCTCATCTGAAACACCATGAACAGGCTTTCAGGAATGGTGCCCGTCAAGCTGTCTTTCGTCAGTGCACGGAGGAATATTTGATTGGCATCACCGAGAAATGCACCCTGCCCGCTGAATGAAAAACTGTAACCCACAATGATCCACAGGATTGAAACCAGGCAGCAGGCGGCGAAGCTTTGCATCAAAGTTGATAACACGTTTTTCTTGCGCACCAGACCGCCATAAAACAGGGCCAGGCCCGGCACTGTCATCATGATGACGAGACAGGTGGCCGCCAGAACCCAAGCTGTATCGCCCGAGTTTAAAGCGGTGGTTTGGGCCTGTGCCGCTTGGGCAAGGGTGATGAATGCTGCCGAAACAGCGGCAAATCGCTTGAAGATCATGTGGGTTCCCATGTTTTGGCGCTATTTTGTGCGCGTTGCCTTGGGCCTAGGCAAGTCATGTGCCAACCCATGACTAACTTTATCATATTGATATTTCAACATTATTTTTGCGTCACCAGAGGAAAAATAAAACTCTGCGTGAATTTTAGGCAAATCTGACGCCATTCCGCCTCAATATTAAGCAGGCGCTTTTATGCTCTTTTCCTGAATTTGCCTTGATTTGGCGATAGCTTGCCAAATGCGTTCCTGCGCCGTATTCCTGCTTGCAAATGAGCTTTTGACTTTGAAAAACCTGCCGACCCGCAACGCTTTTTTTCGTGCCATCTGGACGGCTGATGCGCGCGTCAGCACGGCGTTGTTTGAATTCTGGGATTTTTTGAAGCGGGCGGGTTCTGCTTATTCCTCTTTTCTCTATCGCTATTTCCGCCTGTCTGGACTCAAGCGCGTTTTTATTGATTTGTTGGATGATTTTGTGACGTTTGGCGTGGTCGCTGCCTTCGGCCTCTTAGCCTTTGCGTTGCCGCCTTTTTCAGGTACGGGGGACATCTGGAACCGCGGCCGCGAATATTCCGTCACCTTTACAGACAATGCTGGCAAGATTATCGGGCGGCGCGGCATCAGGCAGGATGATGCGATACCGCTGGATGAAATTCCGCCTATTCTGATTAAGGCCGTTTTGGCAACTGAAGATGCTCGGTTTTATGATCATTTCGGCGTGGACGTGATCGGCACTCTGCGCGCCTTAGTGCATAATGCCAAGGGAGGAGGCTCCAAACAGGGCGGTTCATCAATCACGCAGCAGGTTGCAAAAAATCTATTCTTATCTCCCGAGCGCACCATGCGCCGCAAGGTGAATGAAGCGTTCTTGTCTTTGTGGATTGAGGCGCGGCTTTCAAAAGATGAAATTCTGAAGCTCTATCTTGACCGTTCTTATCTCGGCGGCGGCAGTTATGGCGTTGAGGCCGCTTCACAATTTTATTTTGGCAAGTCGGTGCGCGATATCGAACTACCGGAAGCCGCTGTTCTGGCGGGCCTGTTTAAGGCCCCGACGAGTTATGCGCCACACACTAATCCTGAGGCTTCGCGCATCCGCACGCAAACAGTGCTTTACCGTATGCTGGACGCAGGGTTTATCAGCCAAGGCGAGTTGTTGCAGGCCAAGCGCGACCCGGCGCAGATTGTGCAGCAGAACCAGCTTGCCAGCCCTAATTGGTTTTTGGATTGGGCCTATCAAGACACGCTTGATGTGATGCAGCGTCAGGGGCTGATGAGCAACTATGTGGTGGAAGTAAAGACCACCATCGACTCGCGCTTGCAAGACGCCAGTCAAAATATCATCAACGATGTGGTGGACAATCTCGGCCCAGACCGAAACTTCGGCCAAGCCTCATCTCTTACGATGTCGCCCGATGGGGCAGTGCGCGCCATCATCGGCGGGCGCGATTATGGCGACAGCCAGTTCAATCGTGCCACTGCCGCCAAACGCCAGGTGGGATCAGCGTTCAAACCATTCGTTTATTTGACTGCGCTAGAAAATGGTTACACGCGCGACAGCATTGTAGTGGATGGCCCGGTATGCGTGGTTAATTGGTGTGTACGCAATTTTGAACCCGGTTTTCGTGGTCGTATCCCATTGTGGCAAGCGCTCACGCACTCCATCAACACGATCGCAGTTAAGCTGATGGTGGAATTTGGCCGCAAGAATGTGGAGGCCACGGCGCGCCGCATGGGCATTCAAGGCTATATTGACCCCTACCCTACCATGGCGATTGGCACCAGCGCACTAACCCTCATGGATTTAACGACCGGCTATGCCACCATCGCTTCCGGTGGCAAACTTGCAAGGCCTTACGCTGTTGTTGAAATTCGTAAGCCAAATGGCGATTTACTTTATAGCCACGGTACTAATGCTGTAGAGGCACCGCAGGTTTCACCACCCGATAAAATCGCAGATCTGATTTCGATGATGCATGATGTTGTAATGCAAGGTACTGCCACGCGCGCACAGCTGGGCTATGAACCAGTTGCTGGCAAAACAGGCACCAACGCCAATTTCCGTGATGCTTGGTTCATGGGGTTCACGGGGCATTTTGTTACAGGCGTGTGGGTAGGAAATGATGATAATACGCCGATGGACGGCTCAAAAGTCAATGCCGTGACTGGTGGCCGTGTGCCGGCACCGGCCTGGAAGCGAATTATGGACGTGGCAGAATCTGGCCTCCAACCGATCGGCCTGCCGGGTGCTCCTTTGGATAAGACCTACAGCGGTTCTGCCCCCGCCTTCACGGCTGATGCGGTCGTTCCAGCCACTCCCGCGAATGAGGCATCTCCGCTCACTGTTGATCCGGCTTTGCCAGAAGTGACCGATGCTGGTGGGTTGAGCGCTGATGCGAAAAATGTTTTAGACGGCATGTTTAATCTATTTGATTCATCTGCTCCACCTTCGGATTCTGTCGTTCCCGTTGCCACATCTTCGCAAGCCGCAGCAAAATCGAAGTCAACCAATGCACCGAAGGGTTTGGTGTTGCCAAAACCCAATGTCACCAACAAGAAGCCACGCACAATATTCGATCTCTTGTTCCCTTCCTCAACTGGTAAAGAGAAAAAGAAGGGCATTTTCGGGTTTTGAGCCATGTCTCCACATTTTTCTGGTGCGGCGCAAATTTAACTTTAAATAGAATTTTCAGTGAAGGACGTTTTTCAGAACGATGGGCAGAACCACAAATTCCACGCTTGCGCTTTTCGTGGGTGCCGTTCTTGGCATCATCACGGCTTTGCATGGTCTTGGCAATTTTGGACTGAAGCCCGTGCCCGGCGCTTCGAGATGGGCGCAGTGGCAAGTGGGCGGAAATGATACATTCCAGATTTATGCCTTGGGGCACTTCTTGAGTGAAGGGCAGTTGCCGCCTCCCAAATCGTCGGCCTCATATCTTCGCAGTGTTGATGATGAAGGAAACAGCCTGCGGGCAGATTGCATCTATTTTGTTGATGGCACACTTCCACCGTCACGATGGTGGTCTATGACGGTGGCTGATGGCAGAGGCTCAGAACCTCGTTCCGAACTGACCGCAGGTGAAGCCATCACCAGCCAGTCGGGAGAGTTGCGCGTGACAATTTCAGCCCGTCCGATGCCTGGTAATTGGATTATGCCGCCCAACTCCAGCAACCTCACTTTGAGTTTTGTCGTGAATGAAGCCGTTCCCGGCTATGACATAGCGCTGCCAGCTATTAAGAAGGCAAGCTGCTGAGATGGGACGCATATTCTGGATTTTTGTCGCAGCACTGGTGGGCTTAGTTGTTCACATTGTTTATGTGTTGTTTTTGCCAAGCTATTGGTTTGAACAGCAATTGGGCCGCGTCACAGAACAACAAACAGTGAATGCATTTTTCATCGCCAAGCCAGAGGTGCAAGCACGCCTGCTGCCGAGTACAACATCACAATCGATTGTTGGCCTGTGCATTTTTGATTTGCGCTCTGGCCCCGTGGCACTTCAGGCCACCTTGCCACGCACCTATTGGACATTCTCGGTATATTCGCAATCGGGCCGACAGGTCTATGCGCTCAATGATGTGCAGGCCGGTACCTCAGAGTTTAAAGTCGAATTGTCGCAAACTAAAACTTTCTTGCAGCAGCTTTTGGGCAATGGACGTGCCGATGATGTGAACCAAGTTGAAAATCTGGGTTGGCATGCCGAAACATCAGAATCACGCGGCATTGCCGTGATCTGGATTCCGATAGCAGATGAAGCAATGCGCCCGCAGATTGAGGGCGTGCTTAAGCACTCTAGCTGCAAACCTTCACAAAGCTAGTTATTCAAGCTCTTCTGCAGTTGCCTGATTGTGACGGCTGATGCGTTTGGTGCGGGCAACAGGAAGTGGTTCATCGCGCAGACGTTCAAAACGCACGCCGGTGAATATCAAAACTTCGGCATCGCCTTCTTGCGCTGCACGGCTTTTTGCTGATTTGGGCCAATCTGCCAACGCAATCACCGACGCCATTTTCTTTCCCCATGAACCAATCACTTGATGGTCTAAATAAGAACAGACATGGTTAACAATCAGCTAATGTTATCGCCCTCAATTGCGATTGAAGCAAGGCCATGACGATCTTCAATTTCGATGGCCCAAAGATCAGGGTCATCTTCGCGGCGGCGCTGAACATAAGTGCTGGCCGCTTGCCAATCTCTGGGTGCCTTGAATGCTTTGATGAAACGCCGCTCGCCTTGCTCATCATAGGCAGGCCCTGGAGGTGGCACGAGCAAGTCATACGTTCCATCGAGATGATTGACATAGATAAAAACCACTCCGGCCTCATCTGCGCCATGGTGGATCACAGCACCAAACAACCCTTCCGTTGAACAGCGGCGCAGAAATGCAGCTACCCAGAATTCTGTTTTGAGCCGCATGTTAGGTTTCGATTTTTAACGGCTGGCCAAGGCCTGCAACAAGGATACATCAACGATGCCTTGCATTTCCAAACCATTGTCCATTTCAAATTGCAGAATGGCAGCGCGGGTTTCAGCATTCATCTGTCCGTTCACGGCGCTGATGGAATAACCCTTGGCAACCAAGAGTTTTTGCGCACTCATAACGCGCGTATTTTGCGTCAATTTCTTGGGCGTGGGTCCTACAGGCGGCGCAGCAGCAGCAACGCGCGGCGCAATCTTGGCCGAAACCGGTTCCTCTGAAGCCCTTAAGGCTGCTTGTGCGAGGGGCGAAGGCTCAGTTGTAACAGCCACAGCGGGCGCAGGCGTAATGCTGCCCGTATATTCGGATGCTGCTTTGACCCTTTGTGTATAGCGAAGCTTGGCCAATAGAGCCGGCGTGATTTCACCCGTTACAGGCAAGCCCGCCTGTTGTTGGTATAGTTGAATTGCGTTTTTCGTTCTTTGACCATTCACGCCATCAACCAGGCCTTTAAAAAGACCTATAGCCAAAAGGGCGCGCTGCACCTCTTCGACCGTCACATCATACTGAAACACCACCGTACTGCCTGCGGCAACAGGCATGTTGACGGCTGCTCCCGCCTTTGCGCCTGCTGGTTGGGCAGCCGACAATACCGAAGGTTCGGCACGGGGCTGCGCGAAAATTGTGTTATATAAAATCATCGTGCTTAGAATAGCGCTGGTGGTCAGCATCACTAGGCTCAATGGCTTAAGCTTGTGTTCATCATCAGACAAAATATCACGCATTAAAGAATTCCACCGCGAAACAAGACTCACCGAACAGACTCTCGATTGGTTAAATTTGCCATCCTTTAGGTTAACAGCACCTTTCAAATGCACCATTCTTGAACGGATTTACACGGCCAGGTGCTCTGACGCCGCCTCAGGGTTAATTGCAGACTAATGCGTTATCGCTAATTTAAAACAAACTTGCTGACGCCATTTCATCAGACCTCAATGCGGCTACCTTATAGACTGCGGCAGGGATAAATTTAGGTGTTGAGATGGGACTCATACGTAAAGCAATTTTCATCGGCGGCGTGATTTTCGCTATGCCTTCACCGCCGGCCATGATGCAGGCAGGCTCAGTGGCGCAATTGATGCCAACTGATTCCACAAGCTGGACATATATCGCAGCTGCGGCTGACACTGTTGCGGATTTGAAGGGTTTTTGCGAACGCAAGCCACAAGTATGTGTGACAGCCCAATATCTTGCCAGCACCATGGAAGGCAAAGCCAAATATAGCGCCAAGTTAGTTTATGAATGGGCGAATGAATCGGCCAAAGGTGCAACCACACCTGTTGGTGAGCAGATGACAGCAACTGCCGAAATGCCTCCACCTATGGCAAAATCCAAAATGCACGGCACCGTGGCTGAAAACTCCACATTGACAATAGAAGATATGGCACCTGTCTGGCGCGGCACCATCAAGGCTGAAAAAGGTTGAGTTTCGCGTCACTGCCGCCTATCTCATGGTGGAAATGACACGCCCCATTGATGACCTGATTTCTGATTTTGAGCTGCTCGATGATTGGGAAGACCGATACCGGCATCTGATTGAATTGGGCCGCGCACTGCCCCCTATGGATGATGCGCTCAAGACACCTGCAACCAGAGTTTTGGGTTGCGCAAGCCAGGTGTGGATTTTTGCGCAAGTGGACGGCGATTTTTTGCAGTTGCAAGGTGATAGTGATGCGCTGATTGTCAAAGGCCTGATTGCCATTGTTCTGATGTTGTTTGCACCCATGACACGGGCTGAAATCATCGCCTGTGATACGACTTCCGTTTTTGCAAAATTGGGATTGAAAGACCATCTTACCCCACAGCGCTCGAACGGGCTGGCTTCCATGGTGGCGCGCATCAAGGCACATGCCGCGGCATGAGCGTGGGGCGATAATCATCCACAGCCCAACTGCTGATCGCATCTTTCGGTGAAGGCTTTCGAGTTATGATCAAGCCATAATGGCGCGCCAAACGTGTGAGAGCCAAGGCCAGAACCGCTTTGCCACTGCGCGGCGGCAAAGCCAGAATCAGCTCGGCTTTTTCAAACCCGGCTGAAACACAACACACTTGATAGAGTATGCCTGAAAGCTCGGCTCCTACCGCTGAAAATGCACAATGCAATCTTTCTCGCGCAGCTATCGTATTGTCACTCATGCGGCTAATGGCATTGTCACTCATTTGCCAGTGCCTGCCGCCAGAGCCTGATGACTCCGCATAAGAGGCCGTCACCCGTGGCGCCATATGAGCCAATTCAAAATCTTTGCGCAGCCTTTCGCCAGCGATAAATTGACGGCCATCAATATAAGATTTTCCAGCATTGTCCTTGCGCAAATAGAGGCGGCTGAGAGGGCTTTCACTGGCTTCGATGTTTGGTTCATAGGTCATGTCGGGCTCCTGCTTCAAACCCGACATAGCAATTCATTCTTATGGAATCAATACCTATTTTGTGCTTTTAAGCTCCATAAGCCAATCGCTGATCTTCTAGCCGTTCGGAAGCGGGCATAAAATAATCATAGCAGAGTAAAATTTTGATCTTGTCCTGCGTGTCGCTGCAAAGCGGCAATCGCAGCCAATATTGCACCAGATGTTCTTTGTGGCTGCGCGGCCCGCGGATGATGCCTTGGGTGGGCACGCCTTCTTCCACCGTGCGGCGATAAGAGGCAAGCCAATAGTCGCGCTTTTCGCCCCAATCCAACTCTTCAATGCAAAGGCCCGTGATTTCACGGTCATAGATTTCGCGAAGGCGGGTTCCTGCCAGACGCACGCGGCTCTTACCTAATTCTGGCTCAATATCGACAAGGCTGATCGCGGGCAAGATCCGCGGAATATGCGTGGGGTTAATATCAGTGCGCGCAGGCATTTTTCGTCCTGCGGCTTTTTCAAGCCAGTAGTCATAGAGTTGGCGCTGCTCAGGCACAACGAGTTGTGCGCGGAACGCGCTTATTTCTGATCTTTGAATCACTGTCGCCTCTGCCCGAATCGGTGTCCCTTACCGACTGAGCTTGTTATGAATCGGCATTCACTGATCCGCAAGAGTCTGTACATGAAATTTGCATTGTCCGTGTTCGGACTAAATAATGCCCTTAATTCAAAGGGGCATAGGGGCCGGTCTTGAGTGTGGCCCAATCCCAATAGGTCAGCAAAATGCGGGCCTTATTGTGCGATAGCGAATCAAATGTGGATTGCAGCTCGTCCGTGTTACGCTCACGGTCAATCATGCCGGCGGGGGAGGCTTGCAATCTCTGGAACACGTCAACCACTTGGCCACGGGCTAAGCCAGCGGCTTTTAGCATGGCTGCCATAGGCTCACCTGATTGATCAGCCAGAATGCGCTCAGCCGTTGCGGCGTTGATGTTGGCGTAGGTAGCAAAGGCTACAGCCGCATTTGCTCGATCGCCCTCTGCCAGGGCATCAGTGGCGGCCAATATCTGCTCTTGGGATGCGGCAGCAACTGCTTCATCGCCATCCGTCACGCGCGTTATTTTTAGTATTTTTGTCAAGGTTTCTGAATCAGTCAGGAAGCGGCTGAGCAAATAACGACGCAGCTGTACAGGTGCTAACCAGAACAATTCAAAAGCCAACGGCACTGGCAAATCCGGCCTGGTGCAAAGCGGGGCCAGCAAATCAGGATAGTCCTTGGCAAATTCTGCCAACATCAGGAATGATTCTTGCGGAATCTCGGCACCTTGATTGCGGATCAAGGTGAGTAGAACCGAGTCATCCCCGGTCTTTACCAACTCGTTGGTGATGGCACGCGAAAGGCGGCGGCGACGGGCGATGAGTCTTATTTTCGCATAATCGCCTTCGCCGATCACCATGGCCAAATCTTCATCGGTAATGTGCATGCAGTCTTCAAGCAAAGGGCCGGCCACAGAAATATTAGTATCAGCGATGAGCTTAGCCATAAGCAAAGTGGGGGGCGCTTCCATCAACTTTACCCGCTCAGACAAGCTGATGAGTGAACGCACAGGCAGGCGCGGCAACATGCGCAGCAGTGTATCTGCGGCCAAGGCGCGCTCTTGCGGGAGCCCGGCGGCCGAACCCGATGCCATCATATCAAGCAATGACCTCGCCAATTCGGCTGATTCTTGTTCTTGTTGCGGTGTTTGCTGCACAACGGGTGTCGGTGCGCGCGCTGGCAAAACAGTTGGGCTCGCCGCGAAGGCATCCCGCGGCGTGATGCGTAAAGTGGGCTGAACCTGAGTTTCAGCACCTGGGGCCGGCGCAACGGCTTTAGGCGCAGAAATAGGCTCGACTATGGGTTCAGAAGTCTGATGTAACACAGGAACAAGAACAGGCTCCGGCACAAAGGCCAGATGAATGTCTGGTGTAGCAACTGGCCTAACATGCGGTTCTGTGATGTCTGAGGCCAATGCCTTTTCTGGCTCGACGTGGCGACTATCACATACTTCCGGCTGGTAATTTGCAATTGGCCTGATTTCGCTATGATCAATTTCGCGAGGCAGATCTGGAAGATCCACAATTGCAGGGACAGCCGTTTCGAGAATGGGTGCAAGTTTTACTGTCGGCACAATGACTGGTGCTATTACCGACGTTGCTTGAAGTGGGGGCGTTGCAGCCGGAATGATCGTTGGCACTATTGGCGTAGGCGGAGCTGCTGAAACCGCCACTGGCGCAATAGGAACTGGCATCGGTGGTGGCGCAGCGACAACGACTGGCCCAACATGCGCAGGCTCTACAAGTGGAATGAACACGGGTGCAGCCGGTGCAGCCGAAACGGGCATCATGGGTTTCGGTAAGCCCAATTCTGGTGGTGTTTCTTTTTTCAACAGTGCCGTGAGTTTGCGAAACGAATCAGCCGAAATCGACCGACGTTGTTCAAATGCCGAACCGACCACACCTGCCACAGGAGAACGCCCCTGCGATGTTGCAATGTCCGTCATTCTGATCCCAATACTCCCCACGCCGATCCGCCCACAAAAGCAGCAAGACGTTTCAATCTTGGTTAATTCAATGATTTCAGAGGACTTCCTTTAACGCCATGGTTAACAGCAAGTAAATTTTATGTGTTTGCGCCTTCACAAATCAGGCGCATCTTCACATATTGGCGAACGAGGAGCTTGAAATGGAAAAAATCAAGAAAACTGAAACCGAATGGCGCAAAGAGCTTTCGCCCGACGCTTATCATGTGACGCGCGAGCATGGCACCGAACGTGCTTTCACCAGCCCCCTGAACAATGAAAAACGCGACGGCATGTTTATGTGCGTGTGCTGTGGGGCAGCAGTATTTCCATCTGATGCTAAATTTGACTCTGGCACCGGCTGGCCCAGTTTTTATGAGCCCGTTGTGCCTGATGCGATTGGTACAACGACTGATCGCAAATTCTTTATGACCCGCACCGAAGTGCATTGTGCCGCGTGCGATGCGCATTTGGGCCATGTGTTTCCAGATGGGCCGAAGCCCACTGGCCTGCGCTATTGCATCAATGGCGTGGCGCTGGAGTTTCACCCCGAAGATCACGACGAAGATTGAGAACAAAATTGAAGCACGCATTGAAGGCGCCCATCGCCAAGACCGTCCCCACCACCAGCACGCATCATGGCATTGTGAAGCATGATGACTATCACTGGCTGAAAGCCGAAAACTGGCAAGAGGTGATGCAAAAGCCTTCACTGCTGCCGCAAGATATTCGCCAGTATCTGGAAGCCGAAAATATTTTCACCAAGTCGCAATTGGCGGATACTGAGGCTTTGCAGAAGAAGCTGTTTGGTGAACTCAAAGGCCGCATCAAAGAAGATGATAGTTCGGTGCCAGCGCCGCATGGACCATATCTCTACAGTTCATCTTTTGTGACAGGCGGGCAATACCCGCGCTTTTCGCGCCGATTGAAAACAGGTGGCGATGAGGTGTTGCTTTTTGACGGCAATGCCTTGGCCAAGGGCGTTGAGTATTTTAGCTTTGGCGGCATCGTGATTTCGCTAGATCACAAGTTGGCGGCATGGTCTTTTGACAACAAGGGATCCGAATTTTATGAGCT
Organism: Alphaproteobacteria bacterium; assembly: GCA_028868255.1. Lineage (GTDB taxonomy): Bacteria > Pseudomonadota > Alphaproteobacteria > Rhizobiales > Aestuariivirgaceae > Aestuariivirga. The sequence goes on from JAGWUY010000011.1 coordinate 15,628, forward strand.
GAGGGTGCGTGACCTGACCACGGGAAAAGACTTGCCCGACGTTATAGAAAACTCAGCAGGCGGAGCCATTTGGGCCGCCGATAACAAATCCTTTTTCTACACCACACAGGATGACAATCATCGGCCGCTGAAAACCTGGCAACATGTGCTGGGAACCACACAAGCAGATGATCGGTTGGTGTATGAAGAGAAGGACACAGGGCTGTTCACAGGTGTTGGGGCTACGTCATCTCAAAAATTTATACTGATTGATATTCACGATCACGACACATCCGAAATCTGGTTGATGGATGCGGACAAGCCTTTTTCAAACCCGCGTCTGATGATTCCGCGCACGGAAAAAATTGAAGCAGATGTGGAGCATTGGAATGATATATTTCTAATTAAAACCAATGCGAAAGGCGCAGAAGATTATAAAATCGTTGAAGCGCCAGTTTCTGATCCACGCCCAGAGAACTGGACGGATTTTATTCCCCATCGCTCTGGTGTTTTTATCATCTCCATGATGGTGCTCAAAAACTGGATGGTGCGCATGGAGCGTGAAAACGCCCTGCCTCGCATTGTGATCCGCAACATGAATACAGGCGATGAACATGCCATTGCGTTTGACGAAGAGGCTTATTCGCTGGGCATTGGTGAGATGCGCGAATTTGATACCGACACATTGCGCTTTTCATATTCCTCCATGACCACGCCAACGCAAGTTTATGACTATAACATGCAGACGCGCGAACGTGTTTTGCGCAAAACCCAAGAGGTGCCGTCAGGCCATGTGATTGCAGATTATGTAACTCGACGTGTGCAAGCCACAGGCCATGATGGCGTGCACATTCCTGTGACCCTGCTCTACCGCAAAACAACGAAACTGGATGGTTCTGCCCCCTTGTGGCTATATGGCTATGGTTCCTATGGTATTTCTCTGCCTGCTGCTTTTGATTCCGATGTGTTGTCTTTGGTGGATCGCGGATTTGTTTATGCCATGGCCCATATTCGCGGAGGCCAAGAAAAGGGGCGGCAGTGGTATAAATCCGGCAAGTTGGAACATAAGACCAACACGTTCAAAGATTTCATTTCTGCTGCGAAATATTTGATCGAAGCCAAGTTTACTTCGCAAGGCCGCATTATTGCTGAAGGTGGCAGTGCGGGTGGCATGTTGATGGGTGCCGTGGCCAACATGGCCCCGGAAATATTTGGCGGCATTGTGGCGGGTGTGCCCTTTGTTGATGTGCTGACCACCATGCTGGATGATACGCTGCCTTTGACACCGCCAGAATGGCCCGAATGGGGCAATCCGATTGAAAGCAAGCACGCATATCAAACCATCGCGAGTTACTCGCCTATCGATAATGTGACGGCGCAAGCCTACCCCGCCATCTTTGCCATTGGTGGCCTCACCGATCCGCGCGTGACCTATTGGGAGCCAGCCAAATGGGTGGCCACATTGCGCCGCAAGAACACCTCACATAATCTAATGTTGCTCAAAATCAATATGGGTGCGGGCCATGGTGGCGCGTCAGGCCGATTTGACTCGCTCAAAGAAGAGGCCGAGCAATATGCCTTTGGCCTCAAAGTGATGGGAATGCTGGATGCTTCTTGAATCTGCCAAGACCTCACTGCTGATTGTGGATGTTCAGGAGCGTTTGTTGCCTGCCGTGCAGCAGCCAGAGCGTGTTCTCAGCCGCAATCAGATTTTGCTGAAGGCGGCGGAGATTTTGGAAATTCCTGTTACCATCTCAGAACAATATTCTAAGGGGCTCGGGCGCACTGTTACAGGGTTGGCCAGCAACCACGCCAAGGTGTTTGAAAAAATCACCTTCTCCTGCTGGCGCGACAAGGCGATGCGGGCGCATTTCATAGAGCACCACGAACGTGAACGGCCTTTGATCATCGTTTCTGGCATTGAAGCGCATGTGTGTGTGCTGCAAAGTTGTATTGATCTTTACAATGCCGGGTTTGGCGTGTTTGCGGTGGCCGATGCCATGTCGTCGCGCCAGGCGGACTCTGCCGCGCTCGCTCTTGACCGTTTGCGCGGAGCGGGCATTCAGGTGATCAACACCGAAATGGCGGTTTTTGAATTGATGGAAAAGGCGGGCACGCCGGAGTTCAAAACGCTTTCAGCGCTGATCAAATAAATCCGCGTGGCCGCATGAAACGAGACGTTTTGGCGATTTGACTTCACCGCCCGGTTAGGGCTTTTATGTTGCTTTGCACCATTGGAGATAAAATGCCAAAATCAACTGAATTTAACTGGGAAGACCCTCTCAACCTTGAAAGTCAACTTTCTGAAGAGGAGCGGATGATCCGCGATTCAGCGCGCGCCTTTGCCCAAGACAAATTGCAGCCGCGGGTGAAGATGGCGTTTCGGGATGAGCGCTTTGATGTGGAGATCATGCGTGAGCTTGGCGAGATGGGCTTTCTGGGCATGATGACGGCGGAAAAATATGGTGGCTCCGGCCTTGGTTACACGGCTTACGGCCTTGCTGCGCGGGAAGTGGAGCGCGTCGACTCTGGCTATCGTTCGGCCATGAGTGTGCAGAACTCGCTGGTCATGCACCCCATCGAAGAATGGGGCAGTGAAGAGCAGAAGATGAAATATCTGCCCAAGCTCGCCAGCGCTGAACTTATTGGCTGTTTTGGCCTCACTGAACCCGATGCCGGCTCTGACCCCGGCGGCATGAAAACCCGCGCCAAGAAGGTGCAAGGCGGCTATGTGATCAATGGTGCCAAGATGTGGATCACCAACTCCCCGATCGCACATATCGCCATTGTGTGGGCCAAGGATGATGCGGGCGATATTCGCGGTTTTATTGTGGAGCGCGGCATGAAGGGATTTTCGACGCCAGAAATCAAAGGCAAGGTCAGCTTACGTGCTTCGATCACAGGTGAAATTGTGCTCGACAATGTGGAAGTGGGCGATGACGCCATTTTGCCCAAAGCCAAGGGCCTGTCCGGCCCCTTCTCATGCCTCAACAAGGCGCGTTTTGGTATTGCCTGGGGTGTGATGGGGGCCGCTGAAGATTGCTGGCACCGCGCACGCCAATATACACTTGACCGCAAAATGTTTGGCAAGCCACTGGCCGCCACGCAGCTCATTCAAATGAAACTGGCACAAATGCAGACCGACATTGCACTCGGCCTGCAAGGTTGCCTCGCTCTGGGGCGTGGGCTGGAAGCGGGAACGATGTCTCCGATTTCGATTTCTCTGATGAAGCGCAACAACTGCTTGAAGTCGCTTGATGTGGCGCGCGCCGCGCGAGACATGCATGGCGGCAATGGCATTTCGGATGAGTATCATGTGATCCGCCATATGGTGAATTTGGAAACGGTGAACACCTATGAAGGCACAGCCGATGTGCATGCGCTGATCTTGGGCCGCGCCCAGACCGGCATTCAGGCGTTTATGTAAATCATCCATCAGGGGGCTGGCATGGACTCCAATAATTGGCGTGATGAGCGCAATGGCGCATTCTTGTTGCGCAGACTTTCGCGCGTGGAGGGCGATAAGGCCAAAGCTGAATTGTTCGCCAAGCTGGCTGAGGAAAGCGAGGCGCAAGCCAAGCTGATGGTGGGTGGCACTGAGCCCGCTTTCTCGCCCTCGCTGCGCGCGCGCATTGTTGCGGGCCTGACAGGGTGGTTCGGTGTCAAGGCCATGCGCCCTGCCCTTGCGGCCATGAAGGTGCGCGGTCTTTCGGTTTATAATGGGGCGATTGTATCGGCGGCCCATCCCACACCGGCGGAACCTAGCAAGCTGGAATCGCATCATCGCAGCGCAGGCGGCGGCAGTTTGCGCGCCGCTGTTTTTGGCGTGAATGATGGGTTGGTTTCCAACACCTGTTTGATCTTGGGCGTGGCGGGTGCTGCGGAATCTACGGGCTTTATTCTCACCTCCGGCATTGCTGGTTTGCTGGCCGGGGCCTTTGCCATGGCGGCGGGGGAGTTTATTTCCGTACGCTCGCAACGCGAAATGTTTGAACATCAAATCTCTCTGGAACGTTCAGAGATTGAAAATCACCCAGAAGCCGAGGCTGAAGAGCTGGCGCTGATTTATGCCGCGCGCGGTGTGCCGCTTGACGACGCACGCAAAATCTCCACGGCGCTGGTGAAAAATAAGGAAGAGGCGCTCAACACCTTGGCGCGCGAAGAACTGGGGTTGAACCCAGAGGATCTGGGCTCTCCCTTAGGGGCGGCTTTCTGGTCATTCGTTTCCTTTGCCTTTGGGGCTGTGTTGCCGCTTGCGCCCTTCGCACTGCATTTGGCCAATGCGCTTTATGTGGCGGTGGCGGTGGCTGGTGTTGCGCTGTTTGTGATCGGCGGTGCGCTCAGCCTGTTTTCGGGCCGTAACGCCATTATGGGTGGGCTACGTATGGTGCTGATTGGCGCAATTGCGGCAGCGGCCACCTATTCCATTGGCAAGTTGTTCGGCGTTGGCGTGGCATGAGCACTGTTTTGATCAAACGGGCAGACCCGCGCGCGGCGGCGTTTCGGGTTCTTTTGCAAGCCAGTGATGACTATGCAGCTTCGCTTTATCCGGCGGAGAGCAATCACATGCTGGATATTGAAACATTGCTCCGTCCACAGATGAATTTTTTCGGCGTGTGGCTGGAAGGTGCACCTGTGGCCTGTGGTGGGTTCTGGGCGCATGATGACTATGTGGAAGTGAAGCGTGTGTTCATTGATCTCACTGCACGAGGCCAGGGCATTTCCAAAAAATTGATGGCTGTTATCGAAGATGAAGCGCGTGCTTTGGGTTTCAAAACCGCGCGGCTGGAAACGGGCATTCACCAGCCTGAGGCCTTGGGGCTTTACCGCGCCATTGGCTATATGGAGCGCACCCCTTTTGGGGACTACAAGCTTGATCCCTTGAGTGTGTTTATGGAAAAAATGCTCTGAGCGGATTGGCCGGGTCCATCAACAATTTGATGGCCATCGCTACACACACAATAACCAGCAGCGGGCGGATGATCCTTGCACCATGCTTCATGGCGAAGCGAGAACCCAATTGTGCCCCGGCAAATTGCGCAATACCCATGACGAGCCCCACGATCCAGATGATCTTGCCGGAGAAGGCAAAGACCAGCAGCGAGGCGATGTTAGATGTGAAATTCAGCAGCTTGGTTTTGGCCGTGGCTTGCACCACGCCGAGGCCCATGAGCGTGACCAGCGACATCATGTAAAACGAGCCAGTGCCAGGGCCGAAGATGCCATCATAAAAGCCAAGTGCCGGGGCAATGCCAAAGGCAAAAGCGGTGAGCGGAATTCGTGCCGGCGTCGCCGAGGGCGACAGGCGTGGCGAAAAAGCGAAATATAATGCAATCATCACCAGAAGAATGGGCAGCGCTGCGGTGAGCAGATTTTTGGGAGCATAGTTTACTGCCAAAACGCCAAGGCATGCGGCCGCAAAAGTGGCGGCAATGCTGTGCCAGTTGGCCTTGATGTCGATGTGGCCTTTTTTCCAGAACGCATAGGTGGCGGACGCTGTGCCGAAAGAGCCCTGCAATTTGTTGGTGGCCAGGGCTGATACAGGATCGAGACCCGCCAAGAGCAAGGCGGGCAAGGCCAACAGGCCGCCGCCGCCCGCAATCGAATCCACAAAGCCTGCGACAAATGCAGCGAGTGCCAACAATGCAAGGATGGTGAGTGTCATTAGAGCGTGGCTATGCCTGTCACTATCATTCGTAAAGTATTTTCTTCAACTGCATGCAGCGTAAGGTGGGGCGGCAGGCGGTGGGTGCTTTTGAGCATGGCCAGCCCATGTACCGTTGACCACACAAACATGGCCCCGATAGAGGCGTTGCCGGACACGCGCAATGCGGCCACGGCATTTTCCAATTGGCCCCAAGCCTCCAGCGAGGTCTCGACCAAATGTGGTGTCATAGAGCAGGAATCCCGCTGGTCAAACATCAGCGTGTATACTGCGCTATTGACCTCAGCAAAGCGCAAATACGCGCGGCCCATGGCGAGGAGGCGGTTTTCTGCTGTTTGCGGTGTGATGCTGTTTGCAGCCTCATCCAAAGCGGCCACAAACCGTTGAAAGCCACGGGCGGCAATTTCGCCCATCAGATCGCCTAAAGTGGGGAAGTGGTGTTTGGGCGCAGCGTGCGAGACACCAGCCTTGCGAGCTATCTCACGCAAGGAGACTTGGGCCATCGGCATTTCGGCCAAGGCCTGTTCACCCGCTTGGAGCAGTTGTTCGCGTAGGTCGCCGTGGTGGTAAGGTTTGGTTTCACTCAAAATTTAAATCCTTCAGAATGTCATTCCCGCGAAGGCGGGAATCTGCGTTCCACTTGAGGCGACCCCGAAACGGAGATCCCCGCCTTCGCGGGGATGACGGAAATAAAAATTCGATGATGGTATAGAACTGTTGGAAAATCTTTACAATGTCAAAATATATCTTGATGGTGTCAACAAGTTGAATGTATTATGTTGTCACTGTCAAGATAAAGAGGTGAAGCATGACGGCTGATTTGGCGTTTTCAATAGTGAACCCAGTGGCTTTGGTGGGCTGGCTGGTTTTGGCTGCGGGGGTGATTTGGGCAAAACCATTGCTGCGCGATGTGATCGCCGGGGCGGCCATGCCCATTGCTCTTTCGGGCTTTTACGTGGTGCTGATCGGGGCCTTTTTTTTCAAGGCTGATGGCGGTTTTGACACGCTGGCCCATGTGCAGCTGCTGTTCACCAACAAATGGGCGGCACTGGCAGGTTGGGTGCATTATCTTGCCTTTGATTTGATGACGGGTGCCATCGTTGCGCGAGAGGTGATGCGCCTTGGCATTTCGCGCCTGTTCCTCATTGTGCTTTTGCCCCTCACCTTCATGTTTGGGCCAGCAGGGTATTTTGCATTCATGATTTTGCGTTTGGCGTTTTCTAAGACGGAGATTTCAGCATGACACTGATTGTTCAACAGACACGCTATTCAGATAGCAAGCTTGCATCACTGATCCACGACATGCGGCACGGGAGCACTCTGCTTTGGCGCAGTTCGGTTTTGATGTTGACCGTGTTTTGTTTGTTCATCGCCGTGCAGGTTTTTGACGGGCGATTGATCAATGGCATAAACGCCTGGGACAAGCCGGCGAAATTTGCGCTGGCCATTGCTGCGCAATTTCTCACGGTCAGCTGGGCGATGAATTTTTTGCCCCGCATCACACGCGGCGTGAACACTGCCTTATATCTCATGGCTTTTAGTGGTTTGGCTGAGCTGGCTTATATTTCAGCCCGCGCAGGCATGGGGCTGACTTCACATTTTAACAGCGACACGGTGTTTGCCCAGGTGGCTTATGGGCTGATGGGTGTGGGTGCTGTGACCATGACTGCGGCAGCTTTTTTCATTGGCTTCAAAATTTGGCGTCAACCCAAGCGCGGCTTGTGGGCCGAAGCAGCAGCGCTGGGCCTGATGGTGGGGGCGGTGCTGGGAACGATTGCGGGTGGCTATATGTCGGCCCAGACGGGCCACTGGGTGGGTGGAGAAATGAGCGACGCACGTGGCATCGGCTTTTTTCAATGGTCGACCACGGGCGGCGATTTGCGCGTGGCGCATTTTGTGGGCTTACACGCCGCGCAGTTTATTCCTTTAGCGGCGCTTTCAGGTGATCGCCGTGTGGTTTATGGCGTGGGCCTTTTGTGCATTGCCGCCACGGCACTGACATTTGGCTTGGCTGTAATGGGAGTTCCGATTTTTGTGGGATGACATCGATGTCTCGTAAACTTTCGTAATCTTGCGCTGGTTCCTTGCGCTGGCTTGCTTGAGCGACTAGATATTGGGGCTATCAACCCATGGAGAACAAAATGGCCCTTGAACTGCCTGCCCTGCCTTATGCTTATGATGCGCTTGGCCCCTATATGTCGAAAGAAACGTTGGAATTTCACCACGACAAGCATCACATGGCCTATGTGACCAATGGCAATAATTTGCTGAAAGATTCACCTTTGGCTTCGGCCTCGGTTGAAGACATTTGCAAGGTAGCCTTTGCCGACAAGGCCCAAGGCCTGATCAACAATGTGGGCCAGCATTATAACCACAATCATTTCTGGAATTGGATGAAGCCGAATGGCGGCGGCACCAAGCTGCCAAGCAAATTACAGGCCGCTGTTGATGCTGATCTTGGCGGTTATGACAAAATGCGCGCTGACTTTGTGCAGGCGGGCCTCACCCAATTTGGCTCTGGCTGGGCGTGGATTGCTGTCAAAGGTGGCAAGCTGGTGATTATGAAAACACCCAATGGCGAAAACCCGTTGATGCATGGCGCGTCACCCATTTTGGGTTGCGATGTGTGGGAGCACAGCTATTACATTGACTATCGCAATGCCCGCCAAAAATATCTGGAAGCCTTTGTCGATCATCTGATCAACTGGGATTATGTTGAGCAGATGCACGCGAAAGCCTGATCTTGCGCTTTCCGGTTTTTGATGGTCACAATGACCTGTTATTGCGGCTCTGGCAGAAATCTTCTGCCGGGGCCGTTTCTGATTTTATCGATGGTGAAGCGGCGGGCCATCTTGATTTGCCACGCATGGCGGATGGCGGGTTTGCAGGTGGGCTGTTTGCCATCTACACGCCGTCTGAGGCCGCTGACCTGGGGCCTGACCCTCTAAACCCATTTGACTATCCACCCGTGCCTACCGAAGTTGCGGCGCGCGCGACGATGGAAATGGCCACATTGTTGTTCGCGCTGGAGCGCGATGTGCCCAATAATGGTTTTCACATTTGCCGCAGTGTTGCTGACATTCGTGCCGCCATGGCCTTGGGGGCGATTGCCGGTGTCATGCATATTGAAGGGGCTGAGGCCGTGGGGCCGAAGCTTGAAGGGTTGGAAGCGCTTTGCAATATGGGCTTGCGCTCGCTCGGGCCAGTATGGTCACGCGCCAATGCGTTTGGTCATGGCGTGCCGTTTCGTTTTCCATGTTCGCCCGACACTGGCCCTGGCCTGACGGATGCCGGCAAGGCGCTGGTGCGTGAATGCAACCGATTGCGCATTATGATGGATGTGTCACACCTCAATGAAAAAGGCTTTTGGGATTTGGCCGAACTTTCCGATGCGCCGATCGTGGCCAGCCATTCCAATGTGCATGCCATCTGCCCTTCCTCTCGCAATTTGATGGATGATCAGCTGCGCGCCATTGGTGAATCGGGCGGCATGGTTGGCCTGAATTTCGCTGTGCTGTTCTTGCGTGAAGATGGCGCTTTTGATGCCAGCATGAAACCTGAATTGATGATCCGCCATCTAGACCATATGATCAAACTGGCGGGGGAAGATTGTGTGGGCTTTGGCTCTGATTTCGATGGTGCAGGCGTTCCTGAATTCCTCAGAGATGCCAGTGGTTTGCCCCATCTTGTTGAGGCGATGGATCAAGCTGGATATGGGGCTGATCTGATCCGCAAAATCACGTCTGAAAACTGG
>JAGWUY010000162.1 GCA_028868255.1 Alphaproteobacteria bacterium
GGCATGATCTTGTCTTCTAAAAAGTTCAAGGAAGAGGTGCTCAAACCCTTCTTGCGCCACACAGGCCCAACGCTGTCACCCTTTAATGCCTGGGTGCTGCTCAAAGGCATGGAAACCATGAAGCTGCGTGTGGAAGCCGCATGCAACACAGCTGCAAAAATTGCTGATGCCTTGTCTGGTCTGTCAGGCATTGAGCGGGTCTACTATCCGCATCATGAATCGCACGCACAATATAAGTTGGCCAAAGCGCAAATGAAAATGGGCGGCACCATGGTGGCCTTCGATGTGAAGGGCGCCAAGGCTGAGGCTTTCAATGTTTTGCGCAAGCTCAAGATCATCGACATCTCGAACAATCTGGGCGATGCCAAATCCCTGATCACACACCCCGCCACCACAACGCACAAAAACATCGGGCCAGAAGCCCGCGCCATGATGGGCATTAAGGACGGTAATTTGCGCTTGTCCGTAGGGCTGGAAGATGCGTCTGATTTGATTGGTGATTTGAAGCAGGCGCTCAGATAATCGTTTAAGCAGATCTTATTTGGCATCTGCCGCGAGATTAATTTTTTTAAGACCAAAGCGTGAATGCGCCCATGCGCGTTCGTGAAAATAATAGAGCACCACTTTCGTCAAGATTTCCGTAGAAGCAATTGATCCTGCGATTTTGAAGGACCCAGTAAACAGGTATCCCAAAACAGCAGTGTCAATTGATCCTAGAATCCGCCAACTGATCGCTTTGGCAATGGACCGGCGTGGATTGGAATTGGCGTTCTTGACAATGATGTCTGACATCCCGCTTTGACCTTTCAAATCTTTTAAGCCGCGCGATATTCAGTGCGGATGATTTTGCCATTGGCGCTGAAATGAATGCCACATTCGGTTTTATCGCTGCCCATCCAGCGGCCTTCGCGCGGATTATCATCCGTGCCACCAGGCGAGGTGCATTGCCGCGGCATGCAGCCGATAGAGCGATAGCCCTGCAACCTCAAAGGATGCGAGGGCAATTGATGCGCCACCATATAGCTCTGCAAATCCAGTGCGGTGAAGCCCGCCAAAGGTTCCACTTTCAAGCGATTTCCATCAAGGGAGAGAAATTTGAGATCGGCCCGGCCCGCGCCATGGAAGCGCTTGCGCCCTGAAATCATCACATCATAGTTCGCAAAAGCCTTTTCCATGGGAATGGATTTGCGAATATTGCAACATTGATCCGGGTTGCTGGCATGCAACTGGCCATCGGGGTCTTGTTCTTTCAGATCAGAGGCAGTCGGGTGCCATATTTTCAGATTGGTTAAACCTAGATCAGCCACCAGCCTGTCGCGGTAAGCAATCGTTTCCGGAAAAAGCTTTTCGGTATCCAAAAACACCACAGGCAGGGCTGGGTCAATTTCTGATACCATGTGCAGTAAAACAGATGACTCTGCCCCGAACGAAGACAGCAGCGCCACGCGGCCGCGATAGTCATTTGCCATGGCGCGGATCAGTGCGCGCCCTTCAAGCCCGGCATAGGCTTCAAGGATTTGGTTCTCATCATTGAGTAAGGGCGCTTTAGCCAGCATGGGGTTGCTCTTCCCAAGCCGCAAAACCCTGGTGGCGCTGCGACCACACTTCGCGTTCACCTGCCGTGCGGTAAAGCCCACGCTGATAGGCCAGAGACATTTGCTTGGATGCCCCTTGCCAATCCACCAGCGAGAAGCGTTCATCCACAACAAAACTATCAAAGCCCACCTGATTGAGATATTGAAACTGGTCAGGCAGCAAATTACCTTGCGCACGCAATTCGCCACGATAGCCTTGCAGGCGCAGTTCACGCGCTTGGCTATAAGCGCGACCATCGGTGAAAGCCGGGAATGTCAAAACCACCAAAGTCAGCTGTGGCAGATAGGCTTCCAACTCATCCGTGCGCTCAGAATTGGCCAATGACAAACCAAGAAGACCTGTAAATTCAACCAGTTGATCCCAATCTTTCACCAATCGGGTGAGCGAAACAACCACCTTTCCGCTCTCAGGCAGGGCAGCATCATCCGGCAAGAACGCCCAGTCATCGGACACAAATTCATTGTTCTTAAGCAGTGGCATAAAGTGCCTCCTTGAAAGGTTTTGGGCCAACGCGGCGATAGGCGGCCAAAAATTCTTCGCCCGGCTCGCGCAGCTTCACGTAGGTTTCGAGAATGGTTTCAATGGCATCTGGCACTTCATGTGCCGCAAAGCCTGGTCCTAAAATTGTACCGATCGAGGCCTTTTCGGAGGACGATCCACCAAGTGTGATCTGGTAAAACTCCTCACCCTTTTTGTCCAAACCCAGAATGCCGATGTGCCCCACATGGTGGTGGCCGCAGGCATTGATGCAGCCGGAGATATTCAACTTCACTGGGCCATAGTGTTCCTGGCGTGCTACATCTGCAAACTTGCGCGAAAGTGCTTGCGCAATGGGGATGGAGCGGGCTGTGGCCAATGCACAATAATCTAGGCCGGGGCAGGCAATAATGTCGCCCACCAAGCCATAATTTGCTGCCGCCAGATCAGCCGCCTTCAGCGCCTGCCACACCGCAAACACATCGTCCAGCTTCACATGCGGCAACACAATGTTTTGGGCATGGCTGACGCGCAGTTCATCCTGCGAATAGCGCTCACCCAAGGTCGCCATTACGCGCATTTGTTCGCCTGAGGCATCACCCGGAATGCCACCTTCAGGCTTCAGTGAAATATTGACGATGGTGTAACCATCATGCTGGTGCGCTGCCAAATTGTTCTTGGCCCAGCGGGCAAAATCTGGATTGGCCCGCTTGGCCTCTTCAAAGTGTGGCGCAAAGCGGGAAAGCTTTTCCAAGGCAGGCTTGGCAAAATATTTCTCAATGCGGGCCAATTCACGCTGTTCGACTTCTGTGGTTTGTGCGGGGTTGCGGGCATATTCCGCTTCCACCTCAGCTTTGAATTTTTCAGCACCCAGCTCATGCACCAAAATCTTGATACGGGCTTTGTATTTATTATCGCGCCGACCATAGAGATTATAGACCCGCATGATGGCTTCGAGATACGGGATCACATCTTTCTCAGGCAGAAAGTCACGCACCGTCACAGCCACCATGGGCGTGCGGCCTTGACCACCGCCTACCATCACTTCCCATCCGGTTTCGCCTTTATCATTCTTGTGGGCGCGAAGGCCAATGTCATGCACCTTTACAGCGGCACGGTCATGCGGTGCGCCGGTGATGGCGAATTTGAACTTGCGCGGCAGGAAAGAAAATTCAGGATGCAGTGACGACCATTGGCGGATCAATTCACCAATCGGGCGCGGATCCAACAATTCATCAGCGGCAGCACCCGCCCAATGATCTGTCGTCACATTGCGAATGCAATTGCCCGAGGTTTGAATGGCGTGCATTTCCACGTCTGCCAGATCTTGCAGAATGTCAGCGCTTTCTTCCAGCTTGATCCAGTTATACTGAATGTTTTGGCGCGTGGTGAAATGGCCATAGCCCCGATCATATTTATCAGCGATATAGGCCAGCTGGCGCATCTGCTTGCCTGACAGCGTGCCATAAGGAATGGCCACGCGCAGCATGTAAGCATGCAATTGCAAATACAGTCCATTCATCAAACGCAGCGGGCGGAACTCATCTTCGGTGATCACGCCAGCCATGCGGCGGTTGGCCTGATCACGAAATTGCGCGGTGCGCTCAGACACGAATTGATGGTCAAATTCATCGTAACGATACATGGGTTAGCCCTCCACAGCTGCGAATGCGCCAGCTGTTCCTTCTGCCTGTTTTCCAAGATCAGGGCGCACGCTGGGCCCCAAGGTGCGAATGCGCTCACGAATCAAAGTGGCGCGCACTTTGCTTTCGATCCGTTCTGCATCAATCAAATATTGTCCGGTCACCAATGTGGCTTTCACGTCGGCCGCAGCACGGCTTTCAAGGGCAGCTGTCGCCTGAGGCTCCTGCACCAAAGCGGCTTCGTCAATTTTTTCGCTCCATTCCCCACTGCGCGTGAGGAACACGGCAATGCCATCACGCAGGCGGTTGGCTGTCATCACCTGGCCTTTTTCAATCTGGCTCACGATGCACTCCTTAAGATTTGGTCTTGAATATCGAGGTTGGTTGGGAAGGGGGTTTGAACTGGGTGATGAACCTGCCCCAAGCCAGGGATGAGGCTGGCGGAAACACTTTGCGCCCGCATCATCACATATTCTGCTTCGGCCTGAATGTTTTGCTCTGTGCCAGAAATCAACCGCACCACATGGTGCCCCGCTTTAACCTGGCTCAGCAACAGCGCTTCAATGTCACGAGAGCGCAAGGGCGCCGACATACGCACTGCATCGCGCCGCGCCAATTCAAGAATGGCAGGAGGCAAGTGATCATCACTCACCATCACATCTGCTTCCATCAATGCCCGGTGCGCTTTCAATGTCAAAAGATCAGGTTCGCCCGGCCCAATGGCCACAAAGGCCACATGGCCCGCTTTCGGCTTGGCCGCGTCATAAATCGCATCATTCAAAGCCAGCTCAAATGCGGCCTTGTCTCCAGATAGAAAATGCTCTTTCGGAGCGCCGAAAAAGAATGAAGACCAGAAGCTGCGCCGTGCATGGCCATGAGGCACTTCTGTGGCTACGCGCTTGCGCAGGGCCGCCGCCTTGGAGGCCAGCTCGCCCAGATGAGGGGGCAACAGCGCATCAATCTTAGCACGGATGCCTTGCCCCAAAACTGGGGCAGCGCCTTCAGTTCCAATCGCCACCACCAGCGGGTCACGGTCAACGATTGAGGGCACGATGAAGGTCGAAATATCAGCTTGATCAACCGCATTGACGGGAATGCCTCGTGCTTGTGCGGCTTGGGAGACAGTAGCGTTCAATTCTGGGTCCGCTGAATAGACCAGCGCAGCCCCTTCCAGCAGCTCGGCGCGAAACACCGTGGCCACCCATTCCACACGGGTTTCTGCGGCCAGTTCATCATGCAAGACAGGGGCTATCACTTGGATTTGTGCAGGCGTTTTCAATAACAAACGAATTTTGCGCAAAGCTTCTTCGCCGCCACCAATGACGACCACTTTGCGATCTTGCAAATCAAAGAATATTGGGAAATAGCGCATCAATTTGTTTCCGTTCGTTCATTCGCACAAAAGAAGTATTTAATTATGCGCCCATTTTCTCATTGTATTCACACAAAAACAGGCGTTAAATTCTGGTCAAATGCAAATCGTTCGTTATACAGAACAACAGTTCTAAACAAAGGACAATCAAATGTCAACGCGTCCGCGATCAAAAAACACCTCCACGGGAACAGGCGAAAGTGGGGCCGAATTGGGCAAAACCATTGCCCGCCTGCGCAAGGCCTATAATTTGTCGCTGGGGGAGTTGTCTGAGCAATCCGGCGTCGCCAAATCAATCATTTCTCAGATTGAACGCAACGAAACCAATCCCACACTTTCCACTGTAGTTCGGCTTTCACGCGCGTTGGACACCACGGTTGATGAGGTGCTGCGTGGCGAAAGCACATCACTGTTTATTGAACATCAAACTAAATCCGGTATCCCCATTTTGGAAAGTCAGGATGGCCTGTGCCGTCTTGCCATTGTTGGCCCGCTAAATTTGGTGGATGTGT
>JAGWUY010000163.1 GCA_028868255.1 Alphaproteobacteria bacterium
GGCATGGAAGTGACCAATTGGCCACCAGAAAACATTGACGAGCTGGCCAAGAAGATGGAAAGCCATTATTAAGATTTTTTCCGCTCACGCTGTTGGGCGAATACAGGTTTAAGGAGAAGTACTATGCATCATGGTTTTAAGGGTCGTCGGTTTAACCGCACATCAGCCCACCGCAAAGCAATGTTTATGAACATGGCGGTTGCCTTGATTAAGCATGAGCAGATTGTCACAACTTTGCCAAAGGCAAAGGATTTGCGCCCCGTTGTTGAAAAGCTGATCACCTTGGCAAAGCAGGGTGGATTGCACGCTCGCCGCCAGGCTGTTTCGCAAATTCAAGATGAAACACAGGCCAAGAAGTTGTTTGACGTTCTGGCTGCCCGTTACAAGGATCGCCATGGTGGCTACATTCGCATTATGAAGGCCGGCTTCCGCCACGGCGACAATGCGCCAGTTGCCGTAATTGAATTCGTTGATCGTGACGTTTCAGCCAAAGGCAAAGATTCAGGCCCTTCGCAAAAGAAGGAAGACGCTGAAGCTGTTGCAGCATAAGCGATCTGACCATAAGGTTTCAGAAAAGCGGGTCTTCGGGCCTGTTTTTTTGTTTTGGCAATTCGTTTTAAAATACCGTTGGACGATGTGCGCGATTGTCCAGAATGCGAAGCACCATGATCTCGGTATCGTTTACTGTGTAGATCAATGAGAATGGCGTGTTTGGAATATTGAATTCGTGAACATTGGCAACGCCAACGACAGGATGGCCGATGAGGGGATGAGCCTTTAAGGTCTGGTATATGGATGCAAGGCGCGTTTTCGCGCGGACAGCACCGGCAGGGAAAACGGAATCATAATAATATCGGAACCACTTCAAATCCGCTTCGCAAAACCTGCGAAAAACAACTTTCATGGTTCAGCGGCGAAAGACATCAGGTTTTGGGGCGGGCAGTTCTTGAGGTGTATCCCAAGACTCAACCCAAGCCATCATCGCTTCACCTGATACAAATTCTTTTTCCACTTTCGCGGCAGCATGAGCGCTTAAAATCTGCTCGCTGCGGTAATCTCTGGCATCCAAATAGGCCTTCAACGCTTGTTGTGCGATGTAAGAAAGTGAACGATCTTCTGCTTTTGCAATATCCTCAAGCTTGGATTTCAGATCAGGATCAATGCGCAACGAAACTGGACTCGCCATGAGGGAACTTCACTTTTTGTATTCAGATGTAGTCAATTGTAATCGCGCCAGAAGAAAAGTCAATCATTGCGCTCACACCGTAAACACCTTTTCCACCTCAACCACATCATGCTCACCATAGCCATTGAATTTGGTGAGGGTGGAGACGCCGTAGGCGCCCAATGTGCCGAATTCGATGTAGTCGCCTTCGCGCAGGCCTTCGAGGATGTCGAGATTGTGGGGCAGCACGTCCAGCGGGTCACAGGTGGGGCCAAAGACTTTCCATGATTTCACTGGGCCGTGGATCACCTTGCCATCGCGGATGACGCGGAAAGGGGGTTTGAGTTCGGGTGCCTGCATGTATTCCATCAGCGCGCCGTAAACGCCATCATTGATGAAAATGTCATCGCCATCGGTGCAGACCAGTTTCACGCGGGTGAGGGCGGACATGCAGTTGGCCACCAGGCCGCGCCCGGGTTCACATTCCAATTTTGGGGTGTTGCTGCCAAAGAATTTGGCCACGGCCTCATCAATGATGCGGAAGAACACGCTGGGTTCAGGCGCGGTGGAGAGCATGTAATTGGCGGGAAATCCGCCGCCCACATTCAGCGCAAAGACTTTCACATCAGCCGTCTTGGCAATACGGGCTGCGGCCTCAATGTGGCGCACATAGGTTTGTGGATCGCGGCTTTGCGAGCCGGGATGGAAGGTGAGCATGGGGCGATAGCCCAGTTCCACGACCTTTTTCAAAAGCTCCACACAGATGTGTTCCGGTGCGCCGAACTTGGTCGAAAAATCATGGGCTGATGAGCCGCGATCGCGTGGCAACACAAAGCGCACCGCAATTTCGATTTCATCGCTGGGGCCCACAATATCGACAATCTTTTGCAGCTCTTCGCGGCAATCCACCACAAATCGGCGGCATCCGTAAGTTTTGTAAGCATCTTCGATTTCGCGGCGGGATTTGACCGGGTTGTGGTAGTGAAATTTTGCGTCTGGTGAAATGCCTGCGACCAGTTTCATTTCATGCACAGACGCCACATCCCAATGGGTGAGGCCAGCCTTGGCGAGGGTGCGTACCACATGTTCGGAAGGGTTTGATTTGACAGCGAAGGTGACCAGACCGGGAAAGCCATTGAGAAACACATTGGCGCGGTCTGTCAGCGCTTGGGGAGAGAAACAGAACAAGGGTTCATCTGGCTGCATTGCATAGGCCACGGCGGCTGCATTTTCTGGGCGGGGGTTGTTGGATGCGGCTTTGAGCGGCGTGACGGGGGGCATGGACGTTCCTCTCTTGATTCTGCCTGAAATGATGCGCTCTATCAGTGACGACACCAAGACTGCATTGTGTTGCGATTCGCCAAAAGCACCGTCATAATGACGTAACAGGATACACAATGCCGAATTTGCTGCTCACTGCTAAAGATCAAGAGTTGCTGAACAGCCTGCGCATCAATGCGCGGGAGCCCGTGGCCTCGCTGGCGCGCAAGCTGGGCCTTTCACGCACCACGGTGCAAGACAGGCTGCGGCGACTGGAAGAGCAGGGCGTGATTGCCGGTTATACGGTGAAGCTGGCGGTGCGCGAGGCGGGGGCCAGCATTGCGGCCATGGTAACAATATCGGTGGAACCGCGCCGACAAATTGAAGTTGCCAAAATTCTGGCCAAGTTTACGCAGATTGAAACATTACACACTGTCAGTGGCAAGATCGATATGATCGCCATGGTGCGCACGGTGACGGCAGAAGATATGGACAAAGTGATTGACCAAATCGGGCTGATTTCGGGCGTGACGGAAATTGAAACCGCGGTCATTCTTTCAACCAAGGTTGATCGCAGATGAGGGATTATTGATGTTGCGCATTGTAACGGTGTTCTTGATTTTTATATTGGGTACGAATTCTAGTTTTGCACAGCAACGATTTATGCCGCGCGACCGGCAAGAAATTACAATGTCATTCGCACCGCTGGTGAAGCGTACTGCACCGGCAGTGGTCAACGTCTATGCCAAGACTATTGAAAAGCAACGGGCGCAAGGTGGGCCTTTTGATGACCCAATTTTCCGTCAGCTGTTTGGTCTTGGCAATGACTATGGCCCACCGCGCGAGCGCGTGGCCAATTCACTTGGCTCTGGTGTGATCGTTGACCCTTCGGGCATCATCGTTACCAACAATCACGTGATCAAGAATGGCACGGATATACGTGTTGCCTTGGCTGACAAGCGTGAGTTTCAGGCCAAAATTATCTTGGCCGATGAGCGCACGGATTTGGCCGTTTTAAAAATTGATGTGAAGGACGAAAATTTACCATCTCTCACAATGGGCAATTCTGATGATTTGGAAGTGGGTGACCTGGTTCTGGCAATCGGAGACCCCTTTGGCGTTGGTCAAACCGTGACCAGCGGCATCGTTTCGGCCCTGGCGCGTAACAGCGTAGGGGCCAGTGACTATCAATTTTTTATACAGACGGATGCTGCGATCAACCCGGGCAATTCCGGTGGTGCGTTGGTGAACATGCGTGGTGAACTGATTGGAATCAACACCGCTATCGTGACGCGTTCTGGTGGTTCCGTTGGCATTGGATTCTCCATCCCGTCTAACATGGTTCAGACGGTCGTGAACAGTGCCGCCAAAGGAACAAAGATCGTTCGACCTTGGATGGGTGGTAGCTTTCAAGATGTGTCTCAAGACATTGCGGATTCACTTGGTTTCGCGCGTCCAGAAGGGGCTTTGATTGTGGATCTGCATCCGCAAAGCCCATTGGCCAAAGCGGGCTTGCAGCGTGGCGACGTGGTGGTGGCGCTGGATGGGAAGCTGATCGAAAATGCGCAAGAGTTTTCATATTTTGTAGCCACTGCAAAGTTAGGTGATCGCAAACTGGTGGAATATCGGCGCGGCCCGCTCACGCGACAAGCCTCCATCAAAATGATTGCTGCTCCAGAGACGATTCAACGCGCGCTCACGCGCATTACGGGACAAACGCCTTTGGCGGGTTTGGTGGTGGCTAATCTTTCACCCGCAGTTGCGGATGAGGTTTCTCTGCCAGCAGAAGCCACCGGTGTGGTGGTGCTTGACGTGCAGCAAGGTCCAGCGCAACAATTTTTCCAGAAGGGCGATATAATTCTGGAGGTCAATGGTGAGGCAATTGACACAGTAGAAACGCTGCGCAAATCCTTGCAACAACAAGCAGGCCGACGCTGGCAAGTGGCCTTTATGCGGGGTGGGCGAAAGGCCTATTTGCGGCTGGGTTGATGGCCTCACTGTTTGAGGCAGCGGGCATGACCAAGCAAGGGCCACGGCCTTTGGCGGATCGCTTGCGGCCAACAATGCTTTCAGACGTTGTGGGGCAAGATCATCTGGTGGGTGATGCGGGAAGCCTGAGCCGCATGTTGGCCTCAGGGCGCATTCCCTCGATCATCTTATGGGGGCCGCCGGGTACGGGCAAAACCACCATCGCGCGGCTGCTGGCGGGCGAGACGGGGCTGGTGTTTGAGCAAATGTCGGCGATTTTTTCCGGCGTTGCAGATTTGAAGAAGGCGTTTGAGCAAGCCCGTATGCGGCGCGAGCAGGGGCGATCAACCTTGCTCTTTGTGGATGAAATTCATCGGTTCAACAAATCGCAGCAGGATTCGTTTTTGCCCTATGTGGAGGATGGCACGATCACGTTGGTGGGGGCGACGACTGAAAACCCGTCCTTTGAGCTCAATGGTGCTTTGCTGTCACGGGCGCAGGTGTTGGTGCTCAACCGTTTAGATGAGACGGCGCTGAATGCCTTGATCTCCCGCGCTGAGATGTTTGAAAAGCGGGCGCTGCCGCTCGACGCAGAGGCGAGGGCTGCGCTGCTGACCATGGCGGATGGGGATGGACGCTATTTTCTCAATCTGGTTGAAGAGATTTTTGCGAGTGTGCCCGAAGGCAATGCGCCGCTGACCACAGAGGGTTTAAGCAAAGCTGTGTCGAAGCGCTTGCCGCTCTATGACAAAGCGGCGGATGGGCATTACAATCTAATCTCCGCGCTACATAAATCGGTGCGCGGGTCTGACCCTGATGCGGCGCTCTATTATCTGGCGCGGATGCTGGTGGCCGGGGAAGACCCGCTGTTCATCGCGCGGCGTTTGGTGCGCATGGCCAATGAGGATGTGGGGTTAGCTGACCCGGAGGCGGTGAAGCAAGCGCTGGCCGCGAAAGATGTTTATGAATTTCTGGGCTCGCCCGAAGGTGAACTGGCGCTGGCGCAGGCATGCGTTTATATCGCCACGGCACCCAAATCGAATGCCATCAACACTGCTTATGCAGCGGCCATGGCCAAAGCGCGCGAGACGGGCTCGGTGGCGCCGCCCAAGATTATCCTCAACGCGCCCACCAA
>JAGWUY010000012.1 GCA_028868255.1 Alphaproteobacteria bacterium
ATTGGTTTGCACGGCCATGGCAAGCAAACTTTCAGCGAATAGACCATCTGTTGTTGACATATCGTTGATTCGTGAAATGCCAGTAACGATCGCAAAATTGGTCGTAGGAGGGTGCATAGCAACTTGCGTTGCCAGGGCCTTGGCCCTAACGAGGGATTGGCCAGTAACCACCACTTCATGGCAAAGCCCTAAGTCCAGGCCGCGCTGCGCGTCATAGGTGCGCGCCACCAACATCATGTCGATCATACGTGCAGGCGTGATAATGCGAGCGACCCGCACAGTGGCGCCCCCACCCGTAAAAATTCCGCGTTGCCCTTCTGGTAACGCGAAGAAAGCTGTCTCATCTGCAATGCGCACATGCGTTGCCGCTGCAAGTTCTAAGCCGCCTCCCACAACTGCGCCTTGCAGCGCGGCAATAACCGGAATGCCGCTAAATTGTATCACATCGAAAGTCCGATGCCACGCTTGGCACATGGTCATGAATTCCACGGGTGTTCTATTCTTATCGTAATGTTCGCGCAAATCCAGGCCTGCACAGAAGTGCTGGCCTTTTGCTGCCAATACAAAACAACGCGTTCCCTTAGGTGGCTTACGGAACGTATCCTCAATTTCTTGCAGCATATCTTCGTTGATGGCATTGCGCGCGGCTTCTCGTGCCAAAGTAACAATTGTAACAGCGCCTTCGGTTTCGATGGTGATGTATTTTGGTGTCATTCTCAGATAGCTTTCGCGCGTTCGCGCAATTTATATTTCTCGATTTTTCCGGTAGAGGTCTTGGGCAGGCTTTCAAAACAATAATGTTTTGGCACTTTGAACCCCGCGAGATGTTGCCGACAGAACTGCAATAATTCTTCTGCTGTGGCCCTTTCTCCCAACTTAAGTTCAACAAACGCGATCGGCGTTTCGCCCCACTTGGAATCGGGTCTTGCGACGACTGCAACTGCGCTGATGGCGGGATGTCGATATAGAACGGACTCAACTTCGATGGACGAAATGTTTTCGCCGCCCGAAATGATGATATCTTTGATCCGATCGCGAATTTCAAGAAAGCCATCGGGGTATTGAACTGCCACGTCGCCGGAATGAAATACCCCATCCGCAAAAGCAGCTTCGGTGGCGGCCTCGTCTTTGTGATAACCTTTCATCACGGTGTTACCACGCAACACAATTTCACCCATTGATTTGCCATCTTTAGGCAATGGTTCACCAGTGAGGGTGTCGCAGATAGCGGCATTTTCCATCATCGGAAAAGGCACACCCTGTCTTGCCTTCAAATTGGCGCGCTCGGCAAAATCCAAACCGTTCCACGCTTCATGCCAAATGGATTGCACAACATGTCCATATGTCTCGGTGAGCCCGTAAACCTGCATGACATCAAAGCCGAGCGTCTCGACCTTCTCCAGTATGGCGGCGGGTGGCGGGGCACCAGCTGTCATCACCTTCACTTTGTGTGGCAATATCAGCGGTTCAGCAGTGGCTGCCTCCACCAGCATTCCCAAAACGATTGGGGCGCCACCAAAATGTGTTACGCCGTGATCAAGAATGGCCTGATTGATAGCTTTGGCTGAGACATGCCTGCAGCACACTATAGTTGCAGCAAGGGCCGTCATTGTCCAAGCATGGCCCCAGCCGTTACAATGAAACATGGGTACAGTGTAGAGATAAACGGGGTGACCAGCGAGCCCCCAACCTGCAATGGTGCCCAAAGCCATCAAATAGGCACCGCGATGATGATAGAGCACGCCTTTCGGTTTTCCGCTGGTGCCCGATGTGTAATTGAGGCAAAGCGATTGCCATTCATCTGTGGGTGTATGTGGCTGGAAATTTCCGATGTTCTCGCGCATCAAGTTGGCGTGGCTATGGCTGTTTGCCAAAGCGTCACCCGGCCCACCAAGATCAATGACGACCGGCCTGTCTTCATTGAGGCAAGCCATTGCAGCTTGTGCCAAGGGAGCGCACTGCCGATCAAGCAGCAAAACACGCGTTTCGGCATGTTCTAAAATATAGGTCACGGTTTCGGCATCAAGCCTATAGTTGATGGTATTCAGCACGGCCCCCGCCATCGCAACGGCAAAATGGGCCTCGAACATTTCTGCAGTGTTGGGGGCTAGGATAGATACAACATCGCCTTCTTTGATGCCCAATCGTGCAAGTGCCGCCGCCAAAGACAAACACCGGTGGCGCACTTCTGACCAAGTCAACCGGCGCTCGGCATCGATGATGGCAAGTCTTTCAGGATAGAGTGCCGCTGTACGGTCAAGAAAAGACAGCGGCGTTAGGGGCACAAAATTGGCGGGCCGCGGCTGAAGATAGGATGCTTCTCTCATAGGAACGGCAGCTCTACGAGTTTAGCTTGGCAAAGGCCGCTTGCACGGTTCACCAATACTGTTTCCCCGACCTGCACAGAAGAAGAAATCAAAGCGTAACCGATGTTTGCTTTTAGCCGTGGCGACCACACACAATTGGTCATCTTTCCGACAAGGTTTCCACGAATTGAAATGTCTTCGACAGCCAAACCCAACGGCGCAGGCTTGTCTCCCTCCAGCACTAGCCCCAGTTGGTGGCGCTTAATGCCTGCGCCCGCGATACGCCGCAAAGCTTGAATGCCAACAACGTCGTCTCCTACTTCAAGATCAACATATTTGCCAAGCCGCACTTCAAAAGGGTTTGTGTCGTCGTCGGTATCACCACCAACAGAAACCAATCCACTTTCAACCCGTTCTGGCGTTGCTGGTGCGCCGGGGCCTATATCCCAAGGTTTGCCTGCCTCTTTGAAGATGTTCCAAAGCTTTGTGCCCTTGCTTCCATCTTTCAAATAGATCTCGAAACCACCTTGCTTTGACCAGCCAGAGCGCTGCACGGCCACAGGAATACCTTCAACTTCAGTTTCCTTAAACCAAAAATATTTGAGAGTGCGCACCCAGTCACCCAGCACATGGGCGACGACGTCCTCTGCCTTAGGGCCTTGCAGCGCCATTGGTGAAACGTCAGGTTCACTGATCTGAACATTCAGCTTGCGCTCAGCAGCAATGGCGCTGGCCCAAAGCCAGATGTCGCTATCCGCTATCGAAAACCAATAGAGATCGTCAGCTAATTTAAGCAGAATTGGATCATTGATGATGATACCATTGTGGTTGCACAGGGGTACGTACTTGCCTTGGCCAACTTTGCAGTTAGAAAGGTTGCGAGGACTGAGAATTTGAGCAAGTTTGCCCGCGTCCGGCCCCTTAAGCTGCACTTGTCGTTCCACGCCCACATCCCATTGCGACACACCATTGATGAGTCGCCAATATTCAGCTTCAGGGTGACCGAATGAGGTGGGCATGATCATGCGGTTATAGACATTCGCCGCCACCATCCCTTCAGCAACGGCTGCTTCAAAGAATGGAGAGGGGCGCACGCGCGTGGTTGGAAAGAATGAAAACAACAAGGCCTCCAGATGGCAAACTTTTCGCAACAAATGTGCCAATGAATGCCCTTGCGTCAAACAATGCTTTCGTCGATCATAGCAACGTTTTAGTTATGTATAGGTTGGGAATAATGCATGCGGCACGAATTGCCACCTCTGGTATGGTTGCGCGCCTTTGAAGCGGCTGCGCGTCACCTCAGTTTCACGGCCGCTGCTCAGGAACTGAACTTAACTCAGGCCGCGATTTCAAAACATGTCAAATCGCTCGAACTTCGTTTGCGTCACCAGTTGTTCATCCGGCGAACTCGCAGCCTTCAACTTACTAAACTGGGTGAAGCCTATGTCCCGAAGGTCAAAGACGCCTTCGAGCGTTTGGCTATCGGTACAAAAGAAGTTTTTGGTGGGCGTCGCTCGCAAGAGCTGACTTTGCGCTGCGCAGTGTCTTTTGCGGTCAACTGGTTGGCACCACGCCTCGTTGGCTTTCTGGATTTGAATCCCGGAAAGGAAATCAGAATCATTTCAAGCGTCTGGAACGATGCTTTCGACCCCGACGTGTATGATCTCGATATCCAATATGGAACAGGTGATTGGAATGGCATGCAAAGCCACCAACTATCATGGGAAACAATTACTCCCCTTTGCTCACCAGTGATTGCGGAAAAATTGAAAGTGCCGGACGACCTGAAGTCACAGAGGTTGATCCATGTCCTTGGCTATCAAGAAGGTTGGGGCACATGGTTGCAAGCCGCAGGAGCGAAATCAGTGAATCCTGGCTTGGGTCTTCAGTTTGATACCTCTTTGGCAGCCTTCGAAGTAGCGGCGCAAAGTGGCGGCGTCGCACTCGGACGTCACTCGCTCGCCAAGCGTGAACGAGAGCTTGGCCGGTTGATGGCCCCATTTGAATTGGAAGTGCCCATCAAAGAAGCATTCTATATGCTGGAGCCAGTTGGAAAGGACTTACATCCTGATGCACCACTGTTCATTCGATGGATCAAAGACGTCGCCGCAAAAGGTGAATAGACCTTTGGAAAAACCGTAGATCCTAAATGTCCTTTTCAATACGGTGTTGACTATGTAAATGACATTCTGAGAGCCAACCTTTTATGCGTGCACGAAATATCGCCGCAAATGCCTCATTCTTCCGCAGCAGAATCTGATGTCCACAAAAGGCGTTTGAAGATTTGAAGTACGTGATATGTTTAGTGAAAAATGGTGCCGCTTGCGTGACTCGAACACGCGACCCCCGCATTACGAATGCGGTGCTCTACCGACTGAGCTAAAGCGGCACTGATCGGTTTCTGTGGGATAGACGGATTTGATCAGGATTTCAACTCTTGCTCGTCAATTCCGGGATCATCGGGTGCGCGGAGTTTTTCGAGCGTCAGCACCTTGGGTTTTTCTGTTGCAATTTGCGGTGCTGTCATCGCGCCATCAAACTGCAAGGCAGTGCCCGAAGGCTGGTCGAAAGGAGGCTTCCAGAGGCATGCAACAACTTCACCCGTGATAGGCGAAACCGGGCTCCACAGCGCTGAAGCCACACCATCCGCCACCCAGATTGGGTCGCGCGGGGCATTCAATGCTTTGGCCAGCCATTCACGCGACCGCGCATGATCACCCTGTGCGTCTTCAATTTGCGCCATCAAACCACACATGCGGGCCTGCGGCTGATGCGCCATAAAGCTCTCGAGGGCCGCCCGTGCCACGTCCCAGCGCTTGGCAGCAATGGCTGCACGCGCCAAGGCAAAGCCAGATTCAGTATTGGCTTCGGGTGGCCCCACCAAATCGCGCACCCGTTCAAAGCGATCTTCTGGCGTATCACTTGTCTTGGCCAGTCCCGCAAGTTCAGCCAGTTCAAAATGGGGCGACGCTGCATAAGTGGTTTTCAAAACCTTCAAAGCTTTGCGCACATTGCCACCAGCAATATGGCTGCGCGCAGCCACCAGCGCGGCAGGCACAAGGTTGGCATCATGGCTCAAAGCATCGTGGGCAAAGGCTTGTGCGCGGTCACGGTCCTTGTCTTCGATGGCGAGCGCTTGCGCTGTTAATAGAATGGCTTGCTTCTTGGCTGCCTCGTCACGCGCGATGAGGCCGGCTTTCCCTTGCTTGGCAATTGTGGCCGCCGCTGCTGACCAGTCCTTGGCGGCCGTTTGAACCTGAAGAATCGCCATTGAGGCCCAAGGTAGACGTGGATTTTTCGCCAAAGCGCGCTCCGCAAAATTGCGTGCCGCCACCCAGTCGCCGGCCTGTTTTGCATCGGCAAATAACCCGCGCAGGCCCAAAAGCTCAGTCTCTTCGGATTGTGCCATGCCTTCAAAGGCGCGTTTCACGCCCTCACGATCACCCTTCAACTGCGCAGCCTGTGCGGACAACAACGCGACCAAGGGTTCATTCTTCAACGTATCGCCTGCAACAGTGGCATGGCGTGCAGCGGCTTGGGCATCACCCGCCCCAGCTGCAATAATGCCACGCGACAGACTTTCATAGGCTTTTCGGTGCCTGCGAAACCGCAGAGATTCGCGCACCGCCGAAGGGCTGCGCCAAATGCGTGTCAACAGCCGCCAAACAAAATACGCCATAGCCAGCGCCAAACACAGGCTGACAACGCCCACCAGCAGCGACATTTGAATTTCACGCAAAGGAGAGGAAATGACAATTTTCTCTGGCCTGTCGGCCAGCCATGTAAAGGCCAGCGCCGCCGCCACAAGCAACATAAAGCGCCACATCAGTTTTATCATGTTTCAGCCCCGCGCCGCCACGTCACGCGCCACAGCGCCTTTCACTTTGTCCAAGGCCTGCGCCGTTGCAAGGCTTTTGGCTGCCATCAAGCGCCATTCTTGCAAGGGTTTGGGCAAGGCTTCAAGATTTTGATTCAGCAGTGCCACGGCATCTGTCAATTTGCCATTCTTCAACGAGGCCACGCACCGCTGTGCCAACGCAGCCCAGTCCGGTGTTCCAGCTGTTCTAACGGTTACCAGGTTCGACATCAGCGACCCAGCGTAACCCCACCATGAATTATCAATTGTCGCGGCCTGTTGGTGCGGCGTACTCAAATCATTCGCAGCAGACTGTAGTGTTTCGATCAATTGTTGTGACGTAGCAGCACCGTAGACAGCATTGGATTGCAAAATATCCAAGCCTTCGGCTGACGGAATCAATCTGGCCAGTTGACTGATCTCGGCCTCGAATGGGGCACCTGATGCAACCTTCGCGCTCAATTCTGCCATGGCTTGGCTAAGTGAGGCAGCGCTTGGTCGGCTGTCAGTGGCCGCAGAATGCAAGCTCGCCAAATCCTTTTCAATCTTGTCCAGACGTGCAGCAAGGCCAAGCTGTTCAGGCGAAGTTGTGCCCGCAGGAGAAGCTGCAAGCTGTGCTCTGACATCCCTGAGCGCAGATGAAGCGTCCGTTATGCCTTTTTCCAGCGTTTGCAATTTGGATTTTGCGGCAGCAATTTCCGTGGCATTTGCGGCGGCCTGCATTTTGGCTTCGGCAGCCTGCGCCACGGCAGCATTGAGTTGTGATTTGAATTCATCAGAGAATCCCACAACTGCATCAATTTTCTTGCCAGAAGTTTTTGCGGCTGTCTCAAGCCCATCCACTCGCGCACTTAAAGCCAGCATCTGATCTGATGGCAAATATGATGAAAGGCTACTGCGATAAATCCACCCGCCTGCCAAAGCACTGGTCAAAACTGCTAGTGTCGCAAGGCCGATCACGCCAAACTTACGTGACATTGGCTTGGGAATTGTGCCTTCTGGCACAGGTGGCGGTTCATTGTCCACCACAGAAGCAGGGTCAATGTCGATGATATTGTCTTTGTTTTTGCTATCTTTCATGCCCCATCACCTATTCCGCTTTTGCCGCGCGATCAAGCAGTGCCAGCATTGCAAGTTCATTTGCTTGTTCGGCCACCGCTCTGGGCCAGCTTTGTGGCAGGTTGGCGGCAACGCTGGCTGATAAACACACATGCAAGACACGGCTTGCTTGCGTGTTCATTTTGTTTGCTTCAATCTGCTGCACCCAAAGCTTGGCGCTGCGCGGTGAATAGAGTACGACAGCTTCAGCCTCTCTAATCTGCGCGGCTTGTTGCCTGTTCAACTGGGCTGGCAAAGCATCATAGGTGATCACCCGGTCAACATCGAAGCCTGACCGATGCAATCGCCCATGCAGATCACCCGATGTTTCTGATCCAGAAAGATAGAGCAGTGGCCCATCCTTAAGTCGCAACGCGTCCACCAAAAAGCTGTGCAAGCGAATGACATCGCCTCCTTGGGCTTCAACCAGCTTGAAACCCTTTTCCTTCGCCATGCGCAGGGATTGCGGGCCAACCGCATAGAGCGGAACAGTGGCAATCCCAGTCACGTCTGACAACACGCGAATAGCATTGGCACTCGTCAGGCAAATGGCCTGATAAGGGCGTTGGGGAATGACCACGCCAAGGCGCGCCACGATGGTCATCAATGGCACAACTATTGGCATGTGCCCCAATGCCAAAAGTTTTTCAGAAAGCGCTCCCGCATCTTCAATTGGACGTGTGATGATGACTTTCATCAAAATGAAATCAGCGCGCCGCCGCGGGCCTTTACCTCTTCACCCGCATCCACGCCCATCTTCACGCCATCGTTCAGGCCCCCCTCGCGCATGGCCGAAAAAATATGCCTTCCATCGAGGGTCAGCGCCTCTCCGCGAAACTTGAGCCGCCCATTCTCAATGAAGGCATGTCCTGCAATCGGCGTACGGCAAGAGCCATCGAGGGTCGCCATAAATCCGCGCTCACACAAAACCGCCGTCTTGGTGGCAACATGGTTGATCGGGGCCAAAAGTCTTCGAGAAACTTCATCACGTGTATTGATCTGAATGCCAATGGCACCTTGCGCCACTGATGGTAACATTTCATCCATGCTCATAATTCTTGTAATCTTGTTGGCCAGCTTCAAACGGCGCAGCCCGGCCACGGCCAAAAACGTGGCATTCGCAACACCGTCTTGCAATTTTTTCAATCGTGTCTGCACATTGCCGCGAAACGGTGCTGTGGCAAGGTCGGGCCGCAGACGCAAGGCTTGCGCTGTGCGCCGCACAGACGATGATCCCAAGATTGCGCCCTCGGGCAGAGCGACCAATGTATCAGAAATCAGGCTGATAAAGGCATCACGTGCATCTTCGCGCGGCAACATGGCTGCAATATCCAGCCCCGCTGGCGGCTTGGCTGGCAAATCTTTCATGGAATGCACGGCGAGATCAATCGCACCTGCAAATAAGGCCTCTTCCAATTCCTTGGTGAACAGCCCTTTGCCACCGATTTCACTGAGCGGACGGTCACGGATCGCATCCCCGGTGGTGGTGAAGGGAATGATTTCAAAAGCATCAAGGTCAAGGCCATGGGCGGCCATCAAGCGGTCGCGGGTTTCATGGGCTTGGGCCAGCGCCAAGGGCGAGCCGCGCGTGCCAATGCGTATTTTCGGTGTAATGGACATCATTTGCCAAGTTTAGGGTGTGGATGCTACAGCGGCAACCCTGAAACGAAATTTCATCCACACGGGCAGAGGGCCAATGGCCGCAGGCGAAACGATAATTCTAGGTATTGAAACTTCCTGCGACGAAACGGCGGCAGCGCTTGTGCGCCGTAACGCCCAAGGCAAAGGCACATTGCTGAGCAATGTAGTATTGTCGCAGATCAAAGATCACGCGCCCTATGGTGGCGTGGTGCCCGAGATTGCCGCCCGCATTCACATCACCCATTTAGACCGTTTGGTGGCGCAATCAGTAAAAGATGCAGGCCTAACTTTTGATAATTTGAGCGCTGTGGCTGCCACCGCTGGCCCCGGCCTGTTGGGCGGGCTGCTGGTGGGGCTGACGCAGGGTAAAGCCATCGCCATGGCCAAAAACATTCCCTTTCTCGCCATCAATCATCTGGAGGGCCACGCCCTCACGCCACGCCTTTTGGATGAGTGTCCGTTTCCCTATCTGCTGCTGTTGATTTCAGGTGGCCACACGCAATTTCAGTTGGTCGAAGGCATTGGCCGCTACAAACGTTTAGGCACCACCATCGACGATGCACTGGGTGAGGCGTTCGACAAAGTGGCCAAGCTTTTGGGGCTGGGTTACCCCGGTGGCCCGCGCGTCGAGGCCTATGCGAGGCGTGGTGACATGAAGCGCTTTGATTTTCCACGCCCGCTGAAAGGCAGGCCTGATTGCAATTTCTCATTCTCGGGCCTCAAAACGGCTGTGCGTGAAACCGTGCAGGATTTGGGAGCTTTGAGAGAACAGGACGTGGCAGATGTCTGCGCCTCTTTCGAACATGCGGTGGCCGAAACTTTGGCGGATCGTTTGGCCCGTGTCTTTGGGATATTCCGCGAAATTCACCCGACAGTGGCAGTACCTGCATTAATCGTTGCAGGTGGGGTGGCAGCCAACCAAAGCCTGCGCGGGGTGTTTGAACGCATGTCCGCCAAACACGGCTTTAAGCTGCATGTGCCGCCGTTCAATTTATGTACCGACAATGCAGCCATGATCGCCTGGGCCGGCGCCGAGCGCCTGGCCTTGGGGCTGGTGGATGATGTGGGCTTTGCCGCAAGACCGCGTTGGCCGTTGGACTCTGTTTCCGCGCCCGTTTATGGTTATGGTCGGCTGGGGACGAAAGTGTGAGCAAGCACATAACCATCGTGGGGGCTGGGGCTTGGGGGTTGGCCCTGGCGCAGGTGGCGGCCAAGGCAGGCCACAGCGTTTCCATCTGGTCGCGCCAGAAGCCTGACTGGTCCAAACAGGTGGATGCCGTCATTATCGCTGTGCCTGCCCAAGCGGTGCGCCAAGTGCTGTCTGGCCTCAGCCATTTGCCTCCGGTTTTGATTTCCGCAGCCAAGGGCATCGAGCGGGATACGGGCCTCACCATGGCCGAAACGGTTTTGGCACTTCGCCCGCAAGCCGAGTTCTATGCCCTTTCTGGCCCCAGCTTTGCGGCGGATGTTTCAGCGGGCCTGCCCACTGCCGTGACACTGGCCGGGCCAACACTGCTCAAAGCCACCCATTGGGCCCAAGCCCTCAGCCTGCCGCATTTTCGCATTTACCCCTCGGACGATGTGACGGGTGTTGAAATCGGTGGTGCGATGAAAAATGTGCTGGCCATCGCCTGCGGCATTGCCGATGCGCAAGGCTTAGGCGAAAGTGCGCGTGCCAGCCTCATCACCCGCAGCTTTGCAGAGCTTTCGCGATATGGCGCAAAAAGTGGTGCCAGGCCTGAAACTCTGATGGGCCTTTCAGGTTTAGGTGACTTGTTGCTCACCTGCGGCAGCACCAAATCCCGCAACTATTCGTTCGGCTTGCGACTGGGTAGCGGCATGACAGCGGCGGAAGCTTTGGCGCAATCCTCTGGCGTGGTGGAAGGGGCTTACACTGCAACTATTGCTGCACGTCTTGCCGCACAGAAAAACGTTGAAATGCCCATTGTAGAAGCCGTTTCTGCGATCATTGATGGGCGCTCCAGTCCGCGTGATGAAATTGCCAAATTGCTCAACCGCCCAGTTCGCCCCGAAGCCAATTCTAATCAGTAGGATCTAAAATGCTCTTTGCTCTGCTCTGCACCGATAAACCCAATAGCCTTGATACCCGCCTTGCCGTTCGCCCTGATCATGTGGCTTATTTGGCCAGTCTCGGCAATGCCATGAAAGCCGCCGGGCCATTTCTAGATGATACAGATAAGCCCAATGGCAGCTTGGTGATTATCGAAGCAACCGATCTGGCCAACGCGAAGGCAATTGCCGCAAATGACCCCTATGCCAAGGCAGGCTTGTTTTCATCTGTTGAAATCAAACCTTGGCGTTGGGTACTCAAAAATCCGGATCAAGCGTAATGGCATATTGGCTTTTCAAATCCGAACCTGATGTCTTGTCCTTTGATGATCTGGTGACCAAAGGCAAGGCGGGGGATGAGTGGACCGGCATCCGCAACTATCAAGCGCGCAACAACATGCGCAAAATGGCGTTGGGCGAGCGGGGTTTTTATTATCACTCCAACATTGGCAAGGCGGTGGTGGGCACGGTGGAAGTGTGCAAGCTCATTCACCCCGATTCCACGGCTGATATTCCGGCTTGGGAATGTGTCGATATTCGCGCTTTGAAACCCATGGCCCGCGTTATAACGCTGGAAGAAATCAAAACCGTAAAGGCGTTGAACGAGATGGTGCTGGTCAAAAATTCCCGCCTCTCGGTGCAGCCGGTGACAGAAGCCGAATGGAAGCTGATTTGTGAGCTGGGCGGTATTGCTCCTTGAGCCTCAAATCGTGAGCATGGATCACAAGGCCTTCATCGCCGCCAACACCAGCATTCTTGCACCCCCGCTGGTTCCCGAAATCAAATTGCATCTGGCGCATGAAGCCTTGCCCATTTGGCAAAAGACTGAAGATGAATTGGGTGAAATTGGCTTGGCCCCACCCTTCTGGGCTTTTGCTTGGGCAGGCGGCCAAGCCTTGGCGCGCTATGTGCTGGATCACCCTGAATGCGTGAAGGGCAAGCGCGTGATCGAACTCGCTTCAGGCTCTGGCCTTGTGGGTATCGCCGCGATGAAGGCCGGAGCAGCCGAAGTTCTCTCCGCCGATATTGATGCTTTCGCAGTGGCCGCCATGGCGATCAATGCCACCTTGAATGCCGTCGCCTTGCAGATCTCCTGCGATGACCTGTTGGCCTCTCCAGTTCCCGAAACCAATTTGATCCTTGTGGGCGACTTGTTCTATGAAAAAGGCGTGGCCGAGCGTTGCTTTGCGTGGGTCGAACAGGCCAAGGCAAATGGCATTGACGTGTTGATCGGCGATCCGGGGCGCAGCTATCTGCCGAAGGACAAACTGACAAAAATTGCAGAATATGCCGTGCCCGTATCGCGTGATCTGGAGGACGCAGAAATCAAAAATACAGCCGTCTGGCGATTGCGTTAAAGTGGGTGAGACTCGGGATTAGCAGCGGGTGAAACCTCTTCCACAGGCCGTGGTTCAGTGTTGTTGAACCACAAGGCCACCATCAAGACAGCAAGTGAAACCCAAAGCCAAATGTCAGTGCCGCCACCAAAAAACAAAGCCCCGATAATCACTGCGGCGGGCGTTGAAACATAAGTCGCCTGCACGGTGTAAACAGCGCCCTTTTGCGTGATCAACGTGAAATAGACCACCCGCTCCATCACCCACATTAACGTCACGGCCAGCAAGGGCCAATGTGCAGCCAGGCTCGGCGTTCCAGGCGCGCCGAAGGGCTGGAACCAAAGCAAGAATGGCAATACGGTGAGGGCCGACCACAGGCTTTCAAATGCGCCCGCCTGAATGGTATCAGCCCCCTTGGGCCAGGCATGGGCGGCAAAACTATTATAGGCGCTGTACAGCAACGGAATGGAGATCGAGGCCACCAGCGGCCAAGAAATCGTGCCACTCAATGTGCCCTGCCGTGAGAGGATCAAAATCAAAGTTGAAAGAAATCCAAGGGCGATAGCCAGCAATTTGCGCGGGCTGGAATTTTCATGTCCCATGACCAGCGCCAAAAGATAGCTGAAAAAGGGCGACATGGTGATGATGATGGCCAGTTCCGTGGGGGGCACAAACCCGGCCAGATAGAGGTTTAGCCCGAAAGGAATATTCATTAGCGCCGCGCACACAAAGCCATAAATCATCAAACGGCGGTCTAGCCCGCGTGCGCCAGCGCGGTAAAGGCTGAAACCAAACATGATCGCCCCCACACCAAGTCCTGTCCAAAAAATCGTATGCGTAACGCCCATATTGATGGCACTCAAATGCTTGTACAGGCTGGGCGAAACGCCCCAGAACAAACCGAGCAACATGAAATAAACGAAATGATTGGGCTGCTTCATTTATGCACTTTTAAAATCCGGAAATTGCAAGTTATAGTGAAGCTATCAGAAAATGACTGCGCAAAGCAGCCACCTTGGGAGAGAAATACGCCATGACTGAAAAAACCTATGCCGTACCCGCCGCTTGGAAAAAGAAAGCGTATTTTGACGAGGCAGGCTACAAAAAGGCTTACAAAGACTCAGTCAAGAACCCCGATAAATTCTGGGCCAAACACGCCAAGCGGCTAGATTGGTTCAAAGCCCCCACGAAGATCAAGAACTCCACCTTCAAATATCCCAATGTGTCGATCAAATGGTTTGAAGATGGTGTTTTGAACCTGTCTTACAATTGCATTGACCGCCATCTGAAAAATCGTGCCAATCAAACCGCCATCATCTGGGAAGGCGATAACCCCTATGACGACAAGAAAATCACCTACCGCGAATTATACGAACATGTCTGCCGTCTCGCCAATGTGATGAAGAAACACGGCGTCAAAAAGGGCGACCGTGTGACCATCTATATGCCCATGATCCCCGAAGCAGCTTATGCCATGCTGGCCTGTGCCCGCATTGGGGCCATTCACTCAGTGGTGTTTGGCGGCTTCTCGCCGGAATCGCTGGCGGGCCGCATCAATGACTGCAATTCCAAATTCATCATCACGGCAGATGAAGGCCTACGCGGCGGCAAAAAAGTTCCCCTCAAAGCCAATTGCGATGAAGCCTTGAAGCGTTGCTCGGGCGATGAAAAGGTTTTGGTGGTACGCCGCACCGGCGGCTCCATCGCCTTCGATACCTCGCGCAATTATTGGTATCACGACGAGATCACCAAAGTGAGCGCCGAATGCAAACCCGAAAAAATGAAGGCGGAAGACCCGCTCTTCATTCTTTATACCTCGGGCTCCACAGGCAAACCCAAAGGCGTGTTGCACACCACAGGCGGTTACGGCGTTTACGCCTCGATGACCCATCAATATGTATTCGACTACCAAGACGGCGACATTTATTGGTGTACAGCGGATGTGGGCTGGGTCACGGGCCACAGCTATATTCTCTATGGGCCGCTGGCCAATGGCGCTACCACCTTGATGTTTGAAGGTGTACCGAATTATCCATCCACCTCGCGCTTTTGGGAGGTGATTGACAAGCACAAGGTCAATATTTTCTACACCGCGCCCACAGCCATCCGCGCTTTGATGCAGCAGGGCGAAGACCCGGTGAAAAAAACCTCACGCAAATCTCTTCGCCTTCTGGGCTCAGTGGGCGAACCGATCAATCCTGAAGCGTGGGAATGGTATCACCGCGTGGTGGGCGAAGGCCGCTGCCCCATTGTGGATACATGGTGGCAAACTGAAACGGGGGGCATTTTGATCACGCCATTGCCCGGCGCCACCAAGCTAAAACCCGGCTCCGCCACCTTGCCATTCTTCGGCTGCCAGCCCGCACTGGTCGATGAAAAAGGTGAGTTTCTAGAAGGAGCTGCGTCAGGCAATCTGGTAATCCTCGATTCGTGGCCAGGCATGATGCGTTCGGTCTACGGGGATCACAAGCGCTTCGTCGAAACCTATTTCTCAGCCTATAAGGGCATGTATTTTACGGGTGATGGCTGCCGCCGCGATGCCGACGGCTATTACTGGATCACCGGCCGCGTCGACGATGTGATCAACGTCTCCGGCCACCGTTTGGGCACAGCAGAGGTGGAATCAGCGCTCGTCTCGCATTCCAAAGTCTCAGAGTCCGCCGTTGTAGGCTACCCGCATGACATCAAGGGGCAGGGCATCTATTGCTATGTTACCTTGATGACAGGTGTGACCCCCGATGATGATCTGCGCAATTCCATTGTTGCCCATGTGCGCAAGGAAATTGGCCCGCTGGCCACGCCAGACAAAATACAATTCGCACCGGGTCTGCCCAAAACCCGTTCCGGCAAAATCATGCGCCGCATCCTGCGCAAAATTGCTGAGGATGATTTTGGTGCTCTGGGCGATACTTCAACTCTGGCTGACCCTACGGTGGTTGATGATCTGATCGCCAATCGCCAAAACAAGCGCACTTGACGTTTGGCGCGAACGCCCCCATTTGCGATATGGTTAATGGTCTGTTAAAACGGGCCATCGTTTCAAATGGGGGTCTTCCATGCGTTTTGCCAAATTCATCATCCTCGCCGTCACCGCCATGTTTCTGGCCGGCTGTGGCATCAACAATGTGCCGACCTATCAGCAGGCCATGAATGCCAAATGGGGCGATGTCCAAAACCAATATCAGCGCCGTGCTGATTTGGTGCCCAACTTGGTTGAAACTGTGAAAGGTTATGCTGCACAGGAAAAAGATGTGCTCACCGCCGTAGTGGAAGCCCGCGCCAAGGCCACGCAAATGGTGTTGCCCGCCGATATCGTGAATAACCCCGAAGCGTTTAAGAAATATCAGGACGCACAGGGCGCACTCAGCCAAGCTCTTGGCAAATTGTTGTCGATCACTGAAGCCTATCCAGATTTGAAATCAAATCAGAACTTCCTTGCGTTGCAATCGCAGCTCGAAGGCACGGAAAACCGCATTGCCGTGGCGCGCAAAGATTATATTGAAGCTGTGCGGGTTTATAACACCGAACTGGTGACGATCCCTGGTCGGTGGTGGGCCGCTTGGTTCTATCCCACGGCGAAGCCTGCTGAAACATTCACCGCTACGCCAGGATCGGAAACGGCCCCGAAGGTTGATTTTAACAAGCCCAAAGCTTGATGAAACCAATGGCCATGCCCCGCATTCTGGCCTCAATTTTTTTCGGCATGGCCCTGCTGGTTATTGCACCAGCTTGGGCCGCACCCAACTTCCCCCAACTCTCCACAGGCCCAGTGGTGGACGCAGCGGGAGTTTTGGGTGAAACCCCTGCGGTCATTCTGGCAAATAAGTTGAAAGACTATGAAGCAACAAGCGGCCATCAATTGGCGGTGGCCACTGTGCCATCGCTAGAGGGGTATGACATTCGGGACTATGGTAATCAGCTGTTCCGCGCTTGGGCCTTGGGTGATAAGAAGCGCAATGATGGCGTGCTGGTTCTTGTGGCACCCAATGAACATAAAGTGTCGATTGAAGTGGGATACGGCTTGGAAGGCGATCTGACTGACGCGCTGTCTTCCATCATCATTCAAAACGCCATGGTGCCGCGCTTCAAAGCGGGCGACTATGTGGGCGGCATCAACGCAGGTGTGGAAGACATCCAAAAGGTGATCGGCGGGCAGGGCGACCAGATTGTGCAACGCGCTCAGAACCAATCGACGCTGACCTTTAATGAAATCCTGCCCTTCATCATTTTGTTGATCTTCGTGATCATCATTTTGTCCAATGCCTCGCGCGGGCGGCGCGTCATTTTCATTCCCGGTGGTGGCGGCTTTTCCGGCGGTGGCGGTTTTGGTGGCGGTGGCTTTTCAGGCGGTGGCGGTGGCTGGTCTGGCGGGGGTGGTTCGTCGGGTGGCGGCGGTGCATCAGGTGGGTGGTAAATTATGAAACCAGACATCACAAAAGCAGATCGGCATAAGGTCGTTGCGGCCGTCAAGCAGGCGGAGCTTTCCACCAGTGGCGAAATCATTGTCGTTGTCACCAGCCAAAGTGATGATTACGTGCATGTGCCCATCCACATTGCAGCAGGTGTAGCATTGGCAGTTCCTTTCATCCTGCCGTGGGCCAAAAGTTTTTTTCCGTGGGCAGCGGTTTCACTGTGGTGGGTAATCGGTTTTCAACTGGCCGCTTTTATTGGGGTTGCTTTGATCTTAAGCCATGCTTGGTTCCGTTATCTTGTCACCCCGCGCCGGCTGATGCACAAATATGCCCATCGCAATGCCGCCAGCCAATTCCTGACTTTTCACACCCATGCCACAGGGGGGCGCACAGGAATTCTAATTTTTGTCTCGCTTCTGGAACGCTATGTTGAGGTGTTGGGCGATACCGCCATCTCAGCCAAGGTAAGCCAAGCGGATTGGCAAAAAATCATAAATGAAATGATGCCACTTTTGAAGAACGCAAAACTCGCTGATGCTTTGGTTCTGGGCATTGAAAAATCTGGTCATACCTTGGCCAAACATTTTCCGCCGGACACCCCAAACCCGAATGAGCTTCCGGATCACTTCATTGTGGTGGGCTGAAAGCCCTACTGCCAAAACCTTCAAGTAGGACTATGGTAGTTCAAAAAAACCCAAGTAATACTCAGCTGAATTTGATTTTAGACCGCCGCAAAAAGAAACCATATTCTTGCATTTGCGTTGAGCCTGCGCCATCATTTCAATATTGATACAAATCTGAAGTTTGTGGTGTGCATGTGGGAGCCTGACAATGTTTGTGCGTTATCTATCAATTCTGGCTTTTGTGCTTGTTGGGTTGTTCGCAGCCCCGCAGGACGCCAACGCAAAGATCCGCCATTATCTTTTTGGCACCTATGACGACGGCTTAGATCCGCAGCCCAAAAAAGTGTTCGCGAAAAAACACAAGCAAAATCTCAAATACGTAAAAGCGGCCAAGGTCTCCAAGGCAACAAAAGCCAAGCTTGCTCACAAAAAGACGAAGAAGAAGTCACATAAGGCCGTACTGCGCAAGCCAGCCCAATCTGCAATCGTTGCGGCCCTGCCTGCGAAACCGGCTTATGCAGGACGCGAGCAAGTGGCATTCGCATCGCAAGAAAGACCGGGAACGATCATCATCAAGACTCAAGAACGCGCCCTTTATGAAGTTCTTGGTCATGGTCGGGCGATGCGATACCTTGTGGCGGTTGGCAAGCAAGGGTTTACTTGGTCGGGCGTTGCCCGCGTTGGCATGAAGCGCGTGAACCCGCCTTGGACACCGCCAGCGGAAATGATACAGCGCAAACCTGAATTGGCGAAGTGGGCAGCGGGCATCCCTGGCGGGGATCCTCAAAATCCTCTGGGTGTACGCGCCATGTATTTATACAAAGGCAAGTATGACACTGGTTTCCGAATTCACGGGACAATCAATCCTGAATCAATTGGAACTGCTGCGTCTTCGGGCTGTATTCGAATGCTGAACTCTGAAGTGATCGAACTCTTCGCCCAAACACCTGTGGGAACAAAAGTCATCGTTATCTGAACACCAGATTGCCCGCTGAGAAAACCCGCCAAGTGCTTTTGCTTTTTTTGATAGCAAAACGCATCAATGGCAGCCCCGCACCCAGCCCATATCGACATGAAAGTGGTCGGCATGATCGGCGTTGTAATCGGGGCTGAGCGTAAGGTTGAAATAGTCACACAGCCCGTCGCGCACGGACCTTAGGAAGCGGCCATCGGTACCGCCAGTTTTGAACCGCTTCAAAACACTCACCATCCGCCCATTTGCCAAACGAAAACCAGAAATATCAAACGCATTGGCTGTTGCATGTTCGCTCATATTGTCCGAGCCGCGAATGGTGCGGCAATTGTAAGAGCCGAAATGGGTGATCTCTTTCACATTCATTCCAAAATATTTGCGCGCCAGCGGCTGCACCACATGCCGCTCCCACAGATAAAGCCGTGCCGCCACATTGCAACGGGTCTGCTCTGGCCGGAACTGCGCCACAGAAACCCTGTTGAGCATCACGGTGTTATCCAGATAGCACGCAGGCCCCCGGCCTGAATTTGGCAACAAACTCGCAGTCACTTTGGCCTGATGCAGTGCGGTGACGCAAGCTTGCGGGTTCTGATCCAGAATTTTCATTTGTAGGTTGCGCATAAAACTGGGAGCGGCCCGCAAATCCGGCGGCATGAAAGGGTCGTATTCAGGAGGTAATTTAACAAGGCGTAATTGAACAGCGAAGCTGAACACAATGGCCAGCAACACAAGCAATAGAAACAAGCGAACAAAAACAGGAGAAGCTTTCACAGCCCCACAATGCGTGTGAGCCGCAAAACTTGCAACCCTCTGGCAGTCCGTCCAAAACCGAAAAAGGTTGGGCCGTTTTGTCCTATTTGCTTTGTTGCATTGCAAAAGGTAAAAGGCCGCAACGTCGCAAAAGGCAAATAAATGTCCGATTCCAAACCAAAAGCACGGCCCCTCTCGCCGCATCTGCAAATTTACCGCCCCATGCTCTCCACCGCCATGTCGATTTTCCACCGCATCACCGGTGTGGCTTTGGCCTTGGGCATGATTGGCCTGGCCTGGTGGTTCACAGCCGCTTCTGTTTCGGATGCATATTTTGGTTTTGTGCAAGGCTTTTTCTATCATTGGTTTGGCCGGCTGATCCTTTTTGGTTTCACCTGGGCCTTGATCCACCACATGCTGGGCGGCTTCCGACATTTCATTTGGGATACGGGCCGCGGCTTTGAACTAAAAACTGTGGAATGGCTGGTGCGCGCCAATCTGTTCGGTTCAATCCTGCTCACCATCTTGATCTGGGTGATTGGCTATGGGGTCCGGGCATGAGCATGCGCAGTGAGCTTTCAAAAGTCCGCGGCTTAGGGTCGGCCAAATCAGGCACTGAGCATTTTTGGCAACAGCGCGTCACCGCCATTGCCAATGTGCCATTGGTGATTTTTGTGGTCTGGTTTGTGATTGCCCATCTTGGGGCCAAGCGGGCTGATGTTGTGGCATCCATTCAACACCCGCTCACCGCTATTGTCCTGATCTTGGCCATGGCCTCCATCCTCTGGCACATGCGGCTTGGCCTGCAAATCGTCATTGAGGATTACGTGCATGCCCCCGCGCTGAAACTCGCCTGCCTCTTGGCCAATATCTTTTTTGCCACCGGCCTTTTTGCCGTGTCGGCCTATGCAATTTTGAAAATGAGCTTTGGACTCTGATGGCTTCTTACCCGATTACGGATCATTCCTTTGATGTGCTGGTGGTGGGTGCTGGCGGTTCTGGCCTTCGCGCGGCCTTGGGCGCATCGCAAGCGGGCCTGCGCACGGCCTGCATTTCTAAAGTTTTTCCCACCCGCTCTCACACCGTGGCAGCCCAGGGTGGCATCGCCGCATCGCTTGGCAACATGGGCGCTGATAGCTGGCAGTGGCACATGTATGACACGGTGAAAGGCGCTGACTGGTTGGGCGACCAAGACGCCATTGAATATCTGGTGCGCAATGCGCCGACAGCGGTTTATGAGCTTGAACATTTCGGCATGCCGTTCAGCCGCACGGAAGAAGGCAAGATTTATCAGCGCCCCTTTGGCGGCATGATGCAGAATTTTGGTGAAGGCCCGCCCGCCCAGCGCACCTGCGCGGCAGCGGATCGCACAGGCCACGCCATGCTCCACACGCTTTATGGCCAATCCCTGCGCTATGACACCACCTTTTTCATCGAATATTTTGCCCTTGATCTGATCATGGAAAATGGTGTCTGCCGTGGCGTGATGGCGCTGTGCATGGAAGATGGCACAATCCATCGTCTCCGCGCCCATCAAACCATCATCGCCACAGGCGGTTATGGCCGCGCATATTTTTCGGCCACTTCTGCCCACACCTGCACTGGGGATGGCAATGCCATGGTGCTGCGGGCAGGGTTGCCGCTCCAGGATATGGAGTTCGTGCAATTCCACCCCACCGGCATTTATGGCGCAGGCTGCCTGATCACCGAAGGCGCCCGCGGCGAGGGCGGCTATCTCACCAATTCGCAAGGCGAACGCTTCATGGAGCGCTATGCCCCATCAGCCAAAGACCTGGCCTCGCGTGATGTGGTGTCACGTTCCTGCACCATCGAAATCCGTGAAGGCCGCGGCGTTGGCCCGCAGAAGGATCATATCCATCTGCATCTGGAACATCTGGATCCACGCGTGCTGCATGAGCGCTTGCCCGGCATTTCAGAATCCGCCCGCATTTTCGCTGGCGTGGATGTCACCAAAGAGCCGATCCCGATCCTGCCCACCGTGCATTACAACATGGGCGGCATCCCCACCAATTATCATGGTGAGGCACTGGCAGGCGACAAGAAGAACCCTGAGAAAACCGTGCAAGGCCTCATGGCCGTGGGCGAGGCCGCTTGTGTGTCCGTCCACGGCGCCAATCGCTTGGGCTCCAACTCACTCATTGACCTCGTGGTCTTTGGCCGTGCCGCGGGCCTGCGCTGTGCCGAACTCGTAAAGCCCGGCCAGTCCCATGCCGATTGGCAAAAGGATGCAGGCGATGCTGCGCTGGCGCGCCTGGATCATTATCGTAATGCCAAGGGCGGAACGTCCACGGCACAACTCCGTGACCGTATGCAGCGCACCATGCAGGCCGATGCCGCCGTATTCCGCTCCGGCGAAACATTGGAGCAGGGTGTCAAAAAGATCAGCGAAATCTGGGCTGCCACGGATGACATCAAAGTCACTGATCGTTCCCTGGTATGGAACAGTGATCTCATCGAAACCTTGGAATATGAAAACCTGATCATGCAGGCCGCCGTGACGGTGAACGGCGCCGCTGCAAGAAAAGAAAGCCGCGGCGCCCACGCGCGTGAGGATTATCCAAATCGTGACGACAAGAACTGGATGAAGCACACATTAAGCTGGGCCGACAACGCCAAACGCAAAGTCACCCTCGGCTATCGCCCGGTGCATGACTACACCATGAGCAAAGACATAGACTACATCAAACCAAAAGCGCGGGTGTATTGATGCTCGCGTTGGGAGAGCTTTCCTTTCATTCTCCCTCCCCGTTTATGGGGAGGGCCGGGGTGGGGCTCGCCCAGTGTTTGACTTGGATAAGTACCAAGATACGCAAAGTCCGAACGACCCCCACCCCAACCCTCCCCAAAAGGGGGAGGGAGTAGGAAAAATCATGGTAGCATTCACACTTCCTCAAAACTCCAAAATCCAGCCCGGCAAGGTTCATGCCCTTCCGCAGGGGTCCAACATTCGCGCCTTCAAGATTTATCGCTGGAACCCGGATGATGGCAAAAACCCGCAGGTCGATACTTACCATGTGAACATGGATGAGTGCGGCCCCATGGTGCTGGACGCGCTGATCAAGATCAAGAACGAGCAAGACGCAACGCTCACCTTCCGTAGGTCTTGCCGCGAAGGCATTTGCGGCTCTTGCGCCATGAACATTGATGGCACCAACACATTGGCCTGCCTCAAATCCTGCGAGGATGTGAAGGGTGATGTGCGCATTTATCCGCTGCCGCATATGCCCGTGGTAAAAGACCTGGTGCCAGATATGACACGATTTTATGCTCAGCACCGCTCGGTGGAACCTTGGCTCAAAACCACCACGCCAACCCCGCAAGCTGAATGGAAGCAGAGCGAAAAAGAACGTGCGTTGCTGGATGGTCTGTATGAATGCATCCTTTGCGCCTGCTGCTCCACCTCATGCCCCAGCTATTGGTGGAATGGTGATCGTTACCTCGGTCCCGCAGTGTTGTTGCAGGCCTATCGCTGGCTGATCGACAGCCGCGATGAAGCCACCGGCGAGCGTCTGGATAATCTTGAAGACCCGTTCCGCCTCTATCGCTGCCACACCATTATGAATTGCGCCAAGGCTTGCCCCAAGGGGCTTTCCCCCGCCAAGGCCATCGCCGAAATCAAGAAGTTGATGGTGGAACGGAGAGTCTAGGTGTTTTCGCTTCCGCCACCCGCGGCGCACACGCCCTATGATGGCTCGTCAAAACCCTTCACCATCAGCACCCGCCCGCTGGAGGTGAAGGACTGGATCGAGGTCGATCAAAATCTCGCAGCCTATTTGGCGGAAAAGCGCAGACTTTACCAAACCTGCCCGCAGCAAGTGCTTGTCGCTGAAACTGGCACCGGAACAGCGCAGCAGGAAGTACTCGAGTTGCTTGAAGCACATTTGCTGAAATACCATTCCGATCTTTATGTCCGTCACCCCCGCGAAGGCGGGGGCCCAGCTTTTTTGGCCACCGCACCGTTTAAGCTAAAGCTCGATCCTCGCCTTCGCGGGGATGACGGCTATGAGGTGATGTTCGAGAGCGATCTAACATCCAGCCCTCTCGCCCGTGCAGCACTTCTCGTTCAAGAAGATCTGATACTCATGCGCGCCTCACCACAGGGCTGGCGCTTGGTGGCGGCATCATTGTGCTTTCCATCGGCGTGGAACCTGCTCGAAAAATTTGGCAAGCCCCTGCATGAAGTGCACGGCCCCGTGCCAGGTTTTGGCACCGCCACCCGCAACGCCACCATGATTGACCGCATGTTTGACAATCTCCAGCCCGAACAGCCCTTGCTGCGCTGGAATTGGTCATTGCATGAAGATGACAAGTTGCATCACCCCACCTCGCACAGCGGCATCGAAAGCCGCTTTGGCACGGGTGATATTGGTGGCCATGTGTTTCTGCGGGTTGAGCGCCAAACTTTGCGCAAACTGCCAATCTCAGGTGATATCCTGTTCACCGTGCGCATCTATCTCGATCCGTTGGAAGTGCTGGAGACATTGCCCGAGGGCGGCAAATTGGCCCAGGCAATTGATCAACAGCTCACCCAATTTTCGCCGGAACAGGAGAGCTACAAAGGCATCGTCGGCGAGCGTCAGCGCCTGTCAGCACGTTTCAAACAGATTGCAGCAAA
The DNA here is from genome assembly GCA_028868255.1 of Alphaproteobacteria bacterium. Taxonomy (GTDB): domain Bacteria; phylum Pseudomonadota; class Alphaproteobacteria; order Rhizobiales; family Aestuariivirgaceae; genus Aestuariivirga. The sequence continues at coordinate 23,703 of JAGWUY010000012.1, forward strand.
GAACCCAGGATAAGCAGTGACTGAAATCCCAAAAGAACTGCTTGCCTTGCGCCGGGAGATCGACGCCATTGATGCGGCTTTGGTGGCCCTCATCGTCAAGCGATTTGCCGTGGCGGATCAGGTGATCGGTATCAAGCAGCAGCACAATCTGCCTGCCATAATACCTGAGCGGGTGGAGGTGGTGGTGCGTCAGGCCATCGAACAGTCAAAAGGTGGAACTGCGCCAGCCGACACAATTGAGAAAATCTGGCGCCTGCTGGTGGGTGAAACCATCGCCTATGAACAGACGAAACTCAAAACCAAATAACGCCAAAACCTTGGCCCGCCATTTGCAACGTCCACCGCAGGGATCCCCTCTGTTTCAGGACGACACACATGTTGCGCAATCTGCTTTTGGTTCTTGTATTTTTGCCCACACTCGCCTGTGCTGAAACCAGCTCTAGTGGCGTGTCAGTCTCCCTCACCATCACAAATATTCCCCAACCTGCCTTCTCGATCTCAGGTCGCCACTTCACCGCCGGTGCTGCTGAAATCACCGTGCAGCGCGCGGGCTTTCGTAACATTCAGTCTTTGGGGCAGGCGGGCCAGAATTACTTTTTTGCAGGCCAGCGCCAAGGCCGCCTCTACGAAGTTGCCGTTTCCATCACCGGCGGGCGTATCACGCGCGTAAACTTGTTCTAAATCACCGTTTTTTACGTAACGCCCTTTGTGTTGCGTTGCAACATGCGCTATAG
>JAGWUY010000164.1 GCA_028868255.1 Alphaproteobacteria bacterium
TTGATGCCCACGAGATCATCGCGGCTCATGCCCGGCTTGCGCGGCACGCCCGCAGTGACGATGCAAACATCAGCACCGGCAATGGCTTCATAAGAGTTGGTGCCCGCAAGCTTTGCGTCAAAGCCTTCAACGCCGCCTGATTGCGAAAGATCAAGCGCTTTGCCTTGGGGCAGACCTTCGGCAATGTCAAACACCACCACATCGCCCAGTTCTTTGAGGGCGATCAAATGGGCCAAAGTGCCCCCGATCATGCCGCCACCAATCAAAGCAATTTTCTTACGCGCCATCGTCAAACCCCTCAGTTCTCTATCGTGTTGCAGTGCGAAATGATGGCTTTCCTAAACCTGTTGGGGAAGCGCTTCAAGCGAAGAATGATGACGTGCGCCCCTCAAAGCGTTTTGATGTTTCTAGGAAACATCAAAATCGCCATGAGTTACAGTCGTCGATCAATTTTCCTGATTTTTGACAGACCTGTCAAAAATCAGATTGATCTTTCAAGTCGCTTTTCCACCAGGAGGCCGATTGCATTTCCTGCAGGCGCGAAATTGTGCGGGCAAACTCTGCCTTGTGTGGACCTGTGGGATAAAGCTTTTCTGGGGGTGCTGCTGCGGCGATCACAAGCCGCGTCTTGGCATCATACATCGTATCGATCACCAGAATAAAGCGTTTGGCCTCATTGCGCTGAGAGGCTTTGAGGGTGGGCACATCATCAATCAGAATGGTGCGGAAGTTTTTGGCGAGTGCCAGATAATCTGGTGCGCCAAGCGGATTTTCGCAGAGTTCGGCAAAGCTGAAGCGCGCACAGCCATGGGCGGCGCAGGGCACTTTCAATTTGCGGCCCAGAACCTCAATCTCGATTGATTCACCGGCGGAATAATCGGTGAGCTCATTCCAGATGGTGGTCATTTCGGTTGCGTTCTGGCCTACGAGATAGGTGGGGCGGGCGGCGAGGCGGCCCAAGCGATAGTCCGCGCCATCTCCCATACGGATCACCTGCAAATGGGTGTTCATCCATGCGATAAAGGGCTGAAAGAGGTGGCGGTTGAGGCCGTCCTTGTAGAGACCGTCTGGCGGCAGATTGGAGGTGGTGATGATCACCACGCCACGAGCTGCTAATGCCTCAAACAGGCGGCCAATGATCATGGCATCGGCAATATCGCTGATTTGCATTTCATCAAGACAGAGCACTTGGCCATTTTTGGTTATATCGTTTGCAATGTCGCTGATCACATCATCAGACCGCAGCGTGGCGCGCTTGGCATGGATGCCTTGCATAAAGGCGTGAAAATGAATGCGCTGCTTTGTGGGCCTGTTGAGGCTTTGATAAAAACGGTCCATCATAAAGGTTTTGCCACGCCCCACTTCCCCCCAAAGGTAAAGCCCTTGGGGTGTTGAATTTGGCGTGGCGCGCAACCGAGCGAAGATGGATTTGGCTTTGGGCTGTTGTTCTAGCTTTTCTGCCAAAGCGTTCAGGGCCCGCACTACGGGAAGCTGCGCTGCATCGGCTTTGACTTCGCCGGATGCAATGCCTGCCTCATATGTTTCGATTAGCCCCATGATATGGCTTTTGCAGAAGGCTTGGCCTTTTTACAAGAGCGGCCCGACGCTGAGGAACAGGCGCAGCAATGTGACATGGGCCGACATGATCGACACATAGCCAAAGGCGGCGATGCAGAGCTGCAAGGAGGTGAGCGGCACGAGGCCAGCATCAATTTTGCGGGGCTTCAAGTTGGCCAAAATGGCTGTGGCACCAAACAGAATCAGACCGATTTGTTCAAAGTGAAAGCCTAGGCCTGTGATGATGATGCCGATGGCAATCAGACCCCAGCTGGCATAACTGCCCACAAGGCGCGCCAAGACTGAGCGCAGGGCGATGCCGCCATCCAATGGTTCAGCTGGTACCAGATTGAAAATATTGATGGCAGCCGTCATTAGACCCAAGCCTATGATTACGGGGTTGGTGGGCAGGCCCAACCAATATGGCAAAGCGCAAGCGGCGCCTAAAATAACTGAGAAGCCTGGCCCCATCAGTGCTGCAAAAACTGATTGACCCTGACTTTCAAAAGGCAGGCGCGGCATGGCCAATGCGCCGAGGAAGGGCAAAAACACCATGCGCCCCCAAGGTTGCCCCATCAGCTTGTAGGCTAGCAAATGGCCATATTCATGGACAAACAGGGCAGCTACCAATAGCAGGCTGATCACCACACCATGCAAGGCGCCCACATAAGGAACGATCATCAAGGCGAAAGTGCCCAAGGTGAGAAGCATGGTGATGACGGTAATGGCGGTTGAAATCAGCTGGTATGGGCGTTCATTTGGAACGCCGGTTTCGGCTTGGCCCTTGATGCGGTATGCCCCGCCCCACAGGTCTGCTCGGGCGAGAAGCTGGGCGAGAATGGGGCGCGGCCCCCAGTGATAAGTGGTGGTGAGACGCGTACCGGAAGCCTCAGGCGTGAGCTGGTGCGTCAGGCGCAAAAGTTCATTGCGGTGGGATTTTCCAGAGAGGTCAGCTCGCTCTAACTCAAGATGTTGCTGAGGTTCATTCCGCGTAACTTGAAACAGCGCAGAAAATTCTCTTGCTTGCGCCGTGCCAATGCTGGTGGTGAAGGTTTTTCGGTAGGTTTGGCTTTCGGCATCTACCAAATCAGTTTTGACGACGGTGCGGCCCCAATTTTCCACCTTGCCATCTTCAATGGCAAGTAATGGCCAAAGCTTGTCGGGCGTGGTGTAAATCAACAGGCTTGACCGTGGCGTTACCTTGGCGCGCATGCCCAGCAGCAAGAGCAAGAAGATGGTGAAAGGCACTTCGGGCCCGATTTGCGTAAAAATGCTGAACATGAAATCCCCACAAGACTGGCAGGGAGATTAGTGCAGCAAACCTTAACAGCTTGCCAAAACTTCACTCAACTTTCGATCAATGGGACATGGGGGCTGGCATGGTATGGTAAATGACCCGTCAAGCGCGGGTCATCGTGAATTTCCACCATCACGGCATAGGGTTTAAACCCAGCCCGCTGGTAAAAGGGCAGTGCCTTCGGATGATCAAAATGGCAGGTATGAACCCAAAAGCGATTGATCGGTTTTTGCCAGGCTTTGGCGATCGCGATGTTCATCAGGCTGCGACCGAGACCTGTGCCGATCGCCGCCTTGGTGAGGCCGAAGAAGGCCAGCTCACAATTGGGCAAATCGGTGAAATTCAGTTCCAGCAGGCCAATGGCTTGGTCACCGTGATAGAGGCCGTAGGATTCGATTTCGGGTGTATCGAGAATGACTTTCAGTTTTTCGTCGGCCATGATGGCGCGGGAAAACCACATGATGTCTTCGCCGATGGCTTTGAACAGGGTGCGAAATGTGGCGCTGTCAGCCCCTGAAAAGCGGCGCAAAGAAAAACCGTCTGGCAGGGCAGCTTCCTGCACAGACGGCTTTGAGAGCATTTCCAAACACGTGACCACATTCGCCAATTTGCCCTTGGGCAGTTCGTAATAGCCATTGGGCAAATTGAGCGGCTGGGTCATGGGTTTACACTTAGAAAGGTGGTCGTTTGTTACGTCACTGGCGATTTTGATGTTTCAGAGAAACATCAAAACGCTTTAGCGCATGGTTGGGATCGAGAACTGCGCGCCTTCCTTGGTGCCCGAGGGCCAGCGCGAAGTCACGGTCTTGGTTTTGGTGTAGAAGCGCATGGAATCTGGGCCATGCTGATTGAGATCACCAAAGCTTGAGGCCTTCCAGCCACCAAAGGTGTGATAGGCCAATGGAACGGGAATGGGCACATTGATGCCCACCATGCCCACTTGCACCTTGGCCGCAAAGTCACGCGCGGCATCTCCGTCACGGGTATAGATCGCAACACCATTGCCATATTCGTGATCGTTGCACAGGCCCAAAGCTTCGTCATAGGTCTTGGCGCGCAGCACAGACAGCACGGGGCCGAAGATTTCTTCCTTATAGATGCGCATGTCCTTGGTCACATTGTCGAACAGTGTGCCGCCCAAGAAATAGCCATTTTCATAGCCCTGCATCTTGAAGCCACGTCCATCAACCGCGAGTTTTGCACCTTCCTTCACACCAATGTCGATGTAACCGCGTACACGGTCCAAAGCCATTTTGGTAACTAATGGGCCATAGTCAGCCTCGCGGTCAGTGGACAAGCCCACTTTCAGCTTTTCAACACGGGGAATCAGCTTTGACATGAGGAGGTCAGCTGTGGCTTCGCCCACCGGCACTGCAACCGAAATGGCCATGCAGCGTTCGCCAGCTGAGCCATAGCCCGCGCCGATCAGCGCATCCACGGCTTGATCCATATTGGCATCAGGCATGATGACCATGTGGTTTTTTGCACCGCCAAAGCACTGCGCGCGCTTGCCTGTGGCTGTGGCGCCGGCATAGACATATTGCGCAATGGCAGTTGAACCCACAAAGCCAACGGCCTTGATATCAGGGTCAGCAAGAATTGCATCCACCGATTCCTTGTCACCGTTCACCACGTTCAAAATGCCAGGGGGCAGGCCTGCTTCAAGGAACAGTTCGGCAATGCGCATGGGGCAGGATGGATCACGCTCCGATGGCTTCAAGATAAAGGCGTTGCCCACTGCAATGGCGGGCGCGCACTTCCACAAGGGAATCATGGCGGGGAAGTTAAATGGTGTAATACCGGCGACAACGCCCAAGGCTTGGCGCATCGAATACATATCAATGCCGGGGCCAGCACCATCGGTGAATTCGCCTTTGACAAGATGTGGCACGCCACAGGCAAATTCAGCCACTTCCACGCCGCGCTGCAAATCACCCAAGGCATCAGGCACGGTCTTGCCATGTTCGATGGAAATCAGCTGGGCCAGCTCTTCCTTGTGCTTGTTGGCAAGCTCCAAGAATTTCATCATCACCCGGGCGCGGAATTGGGGGTTTTTGGCGGCCCAAGCGGGCTGAGCGGCCTTGGCATTTTCAACGGCCGCATGAAGCTCGGCCTTGGTGGCCAACGCCACTTTGGCCTGCACTTCGCCTGTGTTGGGGTTGTAAACATCAGCAAAGCGGCCCGATGTGCCCTTCACATGCTTGCCACCGATGAAGTGACCGATTTCCTTGACCATTTGGACCCTCTTTGTAAAATATGAATGTGGTGGCGGTGGCCCGCCCTTAGCAGATGAAGGGTCTATACACGATAGATTTAAGAAATGGAATAAATATTTTTAATTGTTTAGAAATAGAATTTTTATTCTGTTCTATTTCTCTAATTCCTCAACCAAAACGCCCAAGGCACTGAGGATGACGGGCAAATTGGCGAGGTAAAGAATTTCGCGGCCCATTCGTTTTTGCAGCAACAGATTGCGGAGCGTCATGTCTTTCAGATGAAAGGACAGTGTGGGCGAGGCGATGTGCAGCAATGATGCGATGCGGCCCGCAGGCAGGCCCACAGTTGCCCCATTTTTTGGAAAGGGGTGCAAGAAGGTTCAATATTTCCAAACGCGTTG